>JAHHQU010000001.1 GCA_020026225.1 Phocaeicola sp.
TTTCTGCGTCTTATTCAGTTTATATGTTGTAACAGCATGCTCCGATTTTTCCAATTATGAAGGAAATATAAAAGATGGATTACAATTGATGTATAAAAAAGGAATCGTAGGATATTTGTTTGTTAAGTTGTTTTTGAATGCAGTGATAAAGAAAAATAAATTATGTTTTAATGAAAACTTTTTATTTAGGGAAGATGAAGATTTTGTATTAAGATATTTACAATGTATTTCTAAGATGATTTCTGTAGACAAAGGGGCATATCATTATATTATGCCTGATTTAAGTACGAAATATCTGTCTGTAGATACTTTTTATTGTTCTTTGTCAATGTATTCTACTATAAAAGAAATATTAGGATGTAAGAGTCGCATATCTCAGAATTATCTTCAACAATTAACAAACTCATTATTTGATGCTTATTCTAAACAAGACAAGAAATGTAAGGAAAAGCTATCTTTATATGTTGATAAAGTAAATGATGATTTCCTTCTTATAAAAGAATTGTCTTGTTTTTCTAAATTGGCTTTTATGTGCAATAAAATTATTGCACATAATTTCTTTTACTATAAAGCGAGATTGAGATATTTAATCAATCATGCATTCTCAATGCATAGAAAATAAATTTAATTATATGTATCTGAGTATTATTACTATAAGTAATATTCTTTAAATGTTATAATTATTCGGATATTCTCAAAATTACGTAGAGGGTCTAACTGGATAAAAAAATATCCTATTAGAGTAGATTAAGAATATGCAGGATATGGAATATACAGTTGTAATACGAACATTAGGACAGGCAGGAGATAAGTATCGAAAACTCTTGAATTCTTTGTTGACTCAAACAGTTCAGCCGGTTGCCATTTTGGTTTATATAGCAGAAGGGTATGAACTTCCAAAAGAAACTATAGGTGTCGAGAAGTATATCTTTGTAAAGAAAGGGATGGTGGCTCAACGAGCATTGCCTTACTCAGAGGTTGAAACACCGTATGTCTTATTCTTGGACGATGATGTGTATTTGCCTCCGACAGGAGTTGAAACATTATATAATGAGATGATAGAAGAAAAAGGGGATGTTATATCGCCTTGCGTTTTCTTTAATCATCAGATTCCAATCAAAAATAAGATTCGTTTAACTTTACTTGGTAGAGAGGTATGTCGATTGATTGGTAATCGATGGAGTTTCAAGGTTCTTAGAAATGGAGCTTTCTCTTATAATAATAATCCTACTAAAGCTGTTTTAGAAGCTCAATCTAATGCTGGTCCTTGCTTGTTCTGTAAAAAAGAGGATTTTTTAGCAACTCATCTGGAAGATGAAAAATGGTTGGATGATGCCTATTATGCTTTTCCCGAAGATCAGGTATTGTTTTATAAGATGTATTGTCAGGGATTAAAAGTACTGACTTCTTATGATTCGGGGATAATGCATTTGGATGCTAGTACTACAGTAGCTAACCCCGAAGAAAAGGCTCGTAAAGTAGTGTACTCTGAATATAGAAATAAACTGATTTTTTGGCACCGCTTTATCTTTCTTCCCGAAACCAATATGCTGCTTAAATTATGGTCGGTAATAGCATTAGTCTATACTTTGGGAATCCAATTTTTTAAATATATTATTTTAAAATGTATGGGTAAGTCCATTTTGGCTAATGCTTTTATGGACGGTTTACAGGATGCTTGGAGCTATCTTCATAGTACGGAGTATAAACGAAAGAAACGAATCCTTAAATATGAAAAAAAATAAAGTCCTTTTTTTGATGCCTGCTTTATTGGATGGTGGGGCAGAGAAAGTGTTGGTTGATACGTTAAGGAACTTCGATTATAACAGGTATGACGTAACTCTTTTTTTAGAGTTCAAAGAAGGTCCTTATTTGAATGACATTCCTGAAGAGGTGGAGTTGTTGGCTTTGCACGGACGCAACAATTTGTGGTTCCAACGCTTGCATCGCAGATTGTTGATGTATCATTGTTATGCTTATTTTCATGAAATAGTGTATCGTTTGGCTTTTTTATTGATTTTAAAAGGACGTAATTTTGATACGATTGTGTCTTTTATGGAAGGAGCCGCTGTGAAATTCCATTCTTATATTTATCAAAAAGCAAAGTGTAATCTTTCTTGGGTACATATAGATTTGAAGAAAAAGCATTGGTCCCTTGATTTCTTTAGGAACCAAGAGGATGAATGGAAAGCTTATCAGAAAATGGATTATGTGATATTTGTATCTGACGATGCACGAATCAATTTTAAAAAAATATTTCCTATATCTGAGGAAAGATGCAAGGTCTTATACAATATTATAGATTCATCGGATATTATTCAAAAAAGTAGTGAACTGAATGTCTATAAATTGAAGACAACTATATGTATGGTAGGTCGCTTGAATTCGCAAAAGAGGTATGACAGAGCTATAGAAGTGGCTAAAAAACTGAAAGAGACAGGTTATGATGTTGATTTTTGGATTTTAGGTGCTGGCTCTCTTGAGTCTGAATTAAAGGAACAGGCGAAGAAATGTGGCGTGGAAAATTCTTTCTTATTTAAAGGGTTTGTAAAACCCCCGTATGCTTATATGAAGCAAGCTGATTTCTTTTTATGTACTTCAGAGGCCGAAGGATTGCCTGTGGTTATATGTGAAGCTTTTTGCTTGGGGATTCCAGTGGTAGCTACAGATATTACAGGTCCTAGAGAGTTGTTGACGAAATCAGAGGCTGGTTTGTTGGTCGATGAGGATATTGAGAGTATTTATCAGGGAGTGGTAAAGATGATTGAAAATGAAGGATTTCGTAGGAAATGTGCTCAGAAAGCGTTGAAGTTTGCTGAAACTTTTAGTGTCAATGCAACTATGGAACGTATCTATAATTTAATGCAGTAATTCAATATGAAAGTTTCTATAATTGTTCCTATATATAATGTAGCTTCTTATATGGAAGCTTGCTTGGAATCAATAGCCAGACAGACTTATTCAGATCTTGAGGTAATCTTCGTAGATGATTGTGGTACGGATAATAGTATGACGTTGATTCGTAAATATCTTAGCAATCATTCTTTTCCAGTACATTCAATTATTACACATGAACGGAATAGAGGTTTGTCTGCTGCACGTAATACAGGCTTGAAACATGCTACAGGTGATTATGTCTTTTTTTTGGACAGTGATGATGAAATTGTTGATAACAGCATTGAAAGTCTCGTAGAACCGCTTGCAAAGGAACAATATGATGTGGTCATAGGAGGCTATGAAGAATTGTATGAAAATTCAGAGACAAAAGAGTTTCCATTGGCTGTTGCAAGAATTGCGAATCCGCTAAAAGCGTATGCAGATGGAACTTGGTATGTTATGGCGTGGAATAAATTATGCAATCGGAAATTCTTGCTTCAAAATGAATTGTATTTTAAAGAAGAGGTGTTGCATGAAGATGTCATTTGGAGTTTCCAATTGGCTTGTAAAGCTTCATTGATGTGTGCAATCAAAGATATTACCTATCGATATAGAATCAGATCCTCTTCGATAATGACCAGTATGTCAATTGAAAAGGATGTAAATATCTATTTACGTGCCTTTGATGAAATACGTAAATTCATAATTCGTCAGAAGATGGAGTATAATGCGGATGTTTATCGCATGGTGGAAGGGAAAAAATGTGGAATCCTCTATTCTTTGTTACAGAAAAAAGAATATGCATTATATGCAAAATATTATCCTGAATTTTATAAACAGTGTTATTTGTCGCCAATACATGCATTCAAAAGTAAAATTATTTCTTTGGGGTATTTATTGAGAGATTTGCATTATTGTTTACCTTTACCTTTAGCTAAATTTTATAAGAGATTCTTCTATTTAATGGGGTATAAATGGAGAGGCAAGCGAATAGAAGGAACTGTGTGGGGCTAAGAAAGAAATATGGAAAAAGGAATAGCAGTTTCGGTAATAATACCTATGTATAATGTAGAAAAGGTGATTGGAGGGTGTTTTTTATCACTTTCAAAACAAACTATTAAAACATTAGAGTTGGTATTTGTTGATGATTGTAGTACAGATGGTACGTTTAGAATGGTGTCAGATTGGATAAAAGAGCATGAATCTTCAGCATTGATATGCCAATTAATCAAACATTCTACGAACCGTGGAGTGGCTGAGGCTAGAAATACAGGATTAGATAATGCCAGAGGCAAGTATATTTATTATGTTGATTCGGATGACTTTATTGAACCGGATACTTTACAACTATTGTATGAGGAGGCTGAAACGAATCAATTGGATATAGTAGGCTGTGAATGGTTATTATCATTTTCAAAGAATGAGCGACGGATGGTGCAACCAGATGTTGTAACCGGTGAAGATGCCTTCAAAATGATGTGTAAAGGATGTATGCGTTGGAACTTATGGCTGTTTTTGGTGAAGCGTTCTTTGTATGAGCAGCATCAGTTTCGTTTTATTCCTACCATGAATATGGGAGAAGATATGATGGTAATGCTGAAATTATCACTGGTTGCAGAACGTGTCTCAATTGTTCATCGAGCATTTTATCACTATATACAAACAAATGAGAATTCATTGACTAAGAATTTTCAGAGAACATGTGCTCAGATTACGGCCAATGTGAAAGAAGTGGAATTATTTGTCTTACAAATGCATCGTAGTGATTTGATAGATTATGTGCGTTTGCTACAATTGACATTGAAACATCCGCTTTTGATTTCATCTGATCGGAAAGATTATGAGTTATGGAATAGTTGGTTTAAAGAAGCAAATGCATATATAGAAAAAAATGATTCAATAGCTTTTTATACGTTAATTTTGCAGAAGGCGGCTAGAGCAAAGCAGTATTGGTTCCTTAAATTATATTATGGGTTGGTTATAAAAGTATTATACGGATTAATTTATAAATAAGATGATAAAATACCTGTTAATGATAGTGGCTGTTGTGGTAACGAGCTTTGGATTCTTTCCGTTTGAGTTTACTTTCTTGCCCGGAATGAATACAAAAATGATTCTGGCAGCCATAGGGCTTGTAGCTATAGCTGTCAATTTAGCTAAAAAACGAGATGCGTTTATCAGTCGAGATTTCTTTATAGTTTCACTTTATGCGGCAATGGTGTCTTTGGTTGGATTTATAGCTACGGGATATAACGACACGAGTGATTATTCTTATGCTTCATATTTAGTATCCATGTTGGTGTGGTGTGCCAGTGCTTATTTCATCCTGTCTTTTATGAAGTTTGTTCATGGTTATATTTCATTGAAACTTTTAATTCGTTATTTAATTGTAGTTTGTGTTGCACAATGTATCTTGGCATTGTCAATGGACTTTTATGCACCGCTTAAGAATTGGGTAGACAGCTTTTTAGCAGGAGAAGGATTTATGGGAAAGTCTGAAGAACGTTTATATGGTTTAGGTTGTAGTTTGGATGTGGCGGGAACTCGATTTGGGGCTGTGTTGATTATGCTTGCAGCTTTAAGTTTGGAAGAAGCTAAGGAGAACTCTAAAGTTTTGAATTGGTACATTCTTTCTTTCTTGATTATTTTTGTTATTGGCAACATGATTTCGCGAACTACCATTGTAGGGGCAGTTATAGCTTTGGCTTATTGGCTTTATAATAGTAGAATGTTACGTTTTGAAATGAAATGGGATACACTTCGATTAGAGAAAAAAATTATAACAACTTTGGTTATCTTTATTCCAATATTAGTTTATTTGTATCATCATAATGCGGTAGTTCACCAAAATATACAATTTGCCTTCGAAGGTTTCTTTTCTCTGGTAGAAAAAGGATATTGGGAAACGAATTCGAATAATAGATTGGCACAGATGCTTGTTTTCCCAGAAAGTTTAAAAACTTGGATTATAGGGGATGGATATTTTAATAATCCTTTGGATTCTGATCCTACGTATATTGGACCAGGAGCTGGCTATTTTTATATGTGGACTGATATTGGTTATTTACGGTTTATCTTTTATTTTGGTTTGATAGGTACTTTTACTTTCTGTATCTTTCTGTATAAAGCGGCAAAAGTCAGTGCTTGTTATTTTCAAGAATATCGATTGATGGTGTATTTCATTCTTTTGTTAAATTATATAGTTTGGTGTAAAGTGGCTACTGATCTATTCCCTGTATTTTCATTATTGTTGGTTTTAACTGTTATAAAATCTAATGAATCTGATATAGATTCTAATATTTGTAATTGAGAGAAATGATTTTATTTTTTAGTATAGTCTTTTTTTTGCAAATAAAAGTCATAAGTTTCTATAATGGGATTAGTGAGTTCTTACGAAGTGATTATATTTATATTTCTTCAGATTACATTTTTATTTTATTAGTCTTAAGTTTAACACTCTTGTTAGCTTATTGGGGAAAGTTGATATTAGGTTTACTATATAGGATATGAAAATCATCTATTGCATTCATTCCATCTGTAATCCTGGAGGAATGGAACGAGTTTTATTGAATAAAGTTTCCTATCTTTCAGAGAAGTTGGGTTGGGAGATTATGGTTGTTACCACTGACCAACATAACCGCCCTCCTTTCTATCCATTTCCTAAATCTGTACGTTTGGTGGATCTGGACGTGAATTATTCTGTGGATAACGGAAAGAATCCCCTGATTAAGATTGTCGGTTATCTTATTCGTAAAAGGAAGCATAAAAGGGCTTTGACTGAATTGCTGATGAAAGAAAAGGCGGATCTGGTGGTTTCTCTGTATCCATCAGAGTCTTCTTTTATCCCAGATATCCAAGATGGTAGTAAGAAAGTGCTTGAAATTCATTATTGCAAGTTCTTTCGTTTACAGTACGGTCGTAAAGGATTGCTAGGCCTCATTGATAAATGGCGTACGAAACAAGATGAACACATCGTAAGCAGGTTTGACAAGTTTGTGGTATTGACCCATGAGGATAAAGAATATTGGGGAGCTCTTTCTAATATGGAGGTAATTCCGAATGCTGCATTAAGTTTAGGGGAATGTAAAACAGATGTCTCTGAGCATCGTGTCTTGGCTGTCGGTCGTCTGGATTATCAGAAGGGCTTTGACCGGCTGATTCAATCTTGGAGTCTTTTACATCAAAAGAATTTGTTGAACGATTGGAAATTGGATATTTTCGGTCAAGGGGAATGGCATGATTGGTTGGAACGGTTGATTGTGGAAAAGGGGTTGCAAGAAAATGTATCTATTCATCCGCCTACTAAGAATATTGCTGAAGAATATGCAAAGAGTTCTATCTTGGCAATGACTTCGCATTATGAAGGTTTTCCCATGGTGATGATTGAGGCAATGGCGTGTGGAGTACCTGTGGTTACTTTTGACTATAAATGTGGCCCGAAAGATATTATAGAGCAGGGAGTCAATGGAATGAGGGTACCTGAAGGAGATATTGAAAAGTTTGCTGATACTTTGTATTCTTTAATGAGTAATGGGTATTATAGACAAAAACTTTCAAAACATGCCCAAGACGTCATTCGTGTTTATTCTGAAGAAACTATAATGCATCGATGGGTCTGTTTATTTAATTCTTTAGTAACTAAGTCATGAAGAAATTATTACAGATAAATCCAGTTATTCGCATCAATACTTCTACTGGCAGAATCATGCAGGAGATAGGAGAACTGGCAATGGAAAACGGATGGGATTGTTACATCGCGTATAGTTATGGAAGAGATGGAATCAAACCTTGTAAATCACGTCTCGTGCCTGTAGGAAATAAGTGGAGTGTGGTCTGGCATGGACTGGAAACAAGATTATTTGATCGTCATGGATTGGCTTCTGTTCATGCTACGCACCAATTTATCCGTCAGATAGAGAAAATGAAGCCGGATATCATTCATATTCATAATATTCATGGCTATTTCTTGAATTATCCCATCTTATTTGAATATTTGTCAAAGAGCGGTATTCCTGTAGTATGGACTGTACACGATTGCTGGTTATATACAGGTCATTGCTATTATTATTCATACATAGGTTGTGATAAATGGAAAAATGGTTGTGGGCATTGTCCCCAAAAGAGGGATTTCCCTACCAGTTGGTTCATAGACCGCTCGTATCAGAATTTTTTGGATAAGAAGAAAGCTTTTACTTCTCTTAAACCGGGGCAGTTGACTATTGTTCCTGTTTCTGATTGGATAAGAGGGGAAATGAAACAATCTTTTTTGAAAGATTGTAATTTCCAGGTTATTCACAATGGTATCAACACGGAGGTTTTCAAGCCTTCGGAGATGGAAACAATAAAACAAAAATATAATCTCGCAGATAAGCATATCTTATTGGGCGTGGCTAGTATATGGAGTGAAGAAAAGGGCTTGTTTGATTTTATCAAATTGGCTGGATTGCTTCGGGAGGATGAACGAATCGTATTGGTAGGTATAAAACCGGAAGAAAAGAAGTTGTTGCCTGAAAATATCATTCCTATCAGTCGGACTGAAAATATCCAGCAGTTGGCTGAATTGTATTCAGCGGCGGATGTCTTCGTAAATCCTACCTGGCAGGATAATTATCCTACCGTAAACTTAGAAGCGATAGCTTGTGGTACACCGGTAGTAACTTATCGTACAGGAGGTAGTGTGGAGGCTATTGCAGAGCATACGGGAATGGTTGTGGAACAGGGAGATGTGGAAGGCTTGCTGAAAGCTTCCAGAAGCATAATGCAGGGTGGCAAGAAGCTTTGTACAGAGGCGTGTAGGGCTTATGCTTTAGCTCATTTCAAGAAGGAAGAACGGTATGCTGATTATTTGAACTTATACAATCGGCTATTGACACTTGAAAGATGCTTTTGATTGTTTTTTAAATGAAATTGTAGATGAAACAAAGAAAACTAAAGATTTTACAGGTCGGAAAATTTTATCCTATAAGAGGAGGAGTAGAAAAAGTTATGTATGACCTGATGACTGGACTATCTGAAAGAAATATTCATTGTGATATGCTTTGTGCAGCGAGTGAAGGTAAAGGAATGACTAAACAATTGAATCAATATGCCTCATTGATCGTTTGCCCAGCTTGGTCGAAAATTGCAGCGACTATGATATCGCCTGCCATGATTCTGAAATTGAGAAGAATATGTGGAAACTATGATATCATACACGTTCATCATCCGGATCCTATGGCTTGTTTGGCTTTATTCCTCTCTGGATATAAAGGAAAAGTAGTATTGCATTGGCATAGTGATATTCAAAAACAGCGTTTGTTATTGAAATTTTATTTACGCTTTGCAGCGTTGGTTGATTCAACGGGCTGATTTGATTTTAGGAACTACGCCTGTTTATTTGGCTGAATCGCCTTATTTACAATGTGTACAATATAAAACGCTAGCTTTGCCTATTGGAATAGATCCTATCATTCCTTCGGTTAATAAAGTAGAGGAAATACGGAATAAGTATAAAGGAAAGAATATTATTTTTTCTTTAGGAAGGTTGGTCCCATACAAAGGATTCCGATATTTAATTGAGGCGGCTAAGTTCTTACCTGATGATTATATCATTCTCATTGGGGGCGGAGGACCTCTTAAAGAAGAACTTCAAAATGAAATTAAGGTATTGAACTTGAAAGATAAGGTGAAACTTCTAGGCCGGATTCATGAAGAGGAACTTTCTTCATATTATGGTGCATGTAAATTGTTTTGTTTGAGCAGTATTCAGAAGACAGAGGCCTTTGCTATCGTGCAGATAGAAGCAATGTCTTGTGCAAAGCCAGTCGTGGCTACTAATATTCCTCATGCAGGTGTTTCTTGGGTTAATTGCCATGGATATTCAGGACTGAATGTAACACCTAAAAGTGGAAAAGAATTGGCAGATGCTATTATGAAAATAACAGAACATGAGGACGTATATGATGACTTCTGTAAACATGCATTGCAACGCTTTAAAGATTCTTTTACAAAAGATAAAATGATAAATACTCTATTAGAAAAATATAAATCATTGATTTCGTAAATTAGTTACTGATAACCATAATTGATATGGAAGATTTGGAAAGAATAGCATGGAGAGATAATATGGGCACTTGCACTCGTTGTATAAAACGTTTTTTGGATTTTATTGCAAGTATTATTGGAATGTTGGTATTCTCACCTTTGTTCCTTTTAATTTATATAGCCATAAAATGGGAAGATAGTGGTCCGGCTATTTTTCGACAGGAACGTGTCGGATATCATGGTAAGACGTTTGTGATAAAGAAATTCCGAACCATGATTGTTGGAGCTGAATCAGATGGTCGTCCAGTCTTATGCCAAAAAAGCGATGCCCGTCTTACGAAAATCGGTCGTTTCTTGAGAGAACATCATTTGGATGAACTCCCTCAGTTATGGAACGTGTTTGTGGGTGAAATGAGTTTTGTGGGACCTCGACCGGAACGCAAATTCTATATTGATAAGATTATGGAGGTCAATCCTGACTATGAGTTGCTGTATCAGGTTCGTCCAGGCCTTTTCTCTATGGCCACATTGTATAATGGATATACGGATACATTGGAAAAGATGCTGGTCAGACTGCAGATGGACTTGGATTATCTGGAGAAGCATTCATTATGGATGGATACAAAAATCATCGTATTGACAGCCTTAACTATCATTTTAGGGAAAAAAATCTAATCGTGTTATGAAGAAGGTGCAAGACCTGCGGGTCCGGAAGATTGGCAGCCGATATATGTTGGTGGCAGCACAGAATGATAGGTTTAACTTGACTAATGTATATACTTTAAATGCTGTGGCTGCTGACATTTGGAACCATGTGGGTATGGACGAAATCCTTTTGGATGAAATCGTTCAATGGCTGACAGATGTATATGAGGTAGATAGAGATACAGCTCGGAAAGATGTTGAAAAGCTTTTGTCGGAATGGTTACAGATGGGACTCTTGAAATAAAAGAAAGAACTCTTTCTGCCTTGTTCGTACTCCTTCGTGCCGGACTTTGGAATAAAGATGTAGATGATCTTTCATTGTTTCCCTTAGCGGATGATGAGTGGCAGAAGGTATATCGATTGGCATGTGCCCAAACGATAGTCGGTATAGTGTATGAGGGTATGTGCAAACTTTCGGAAGAATTGTTGCCTCCTGATACCTTATTGATGCCTTGGGTTGCTCACGTTGAGGCTATCGAGCAACGGAATAGGCGGATGAATCAGGCTGTGGCGGAGTTGTATTCTTTGTTTGCGAAGGCTGAAATCTCTCCCGTTTTACTGAAAGGCCAAGGAGTTGCCCTATTGTATTCAACCCCCTCTTTACGTGAGTGTGGTGACATTGATTTCTATTTTCTTACTATAGCTGAATTTCAGCAGGCCTTAAATGCAGTAAAAGAACAAGGCATTTCTGTGTGTATGGAATCGGATGGTAGTGCATGCTATCAGTGGAATAATATCACTGTAGAGCATCATTTACGTTTGGTGGATATCAGCAATCCTTTTAAACAAAAGTTTTTAAAGGAAGTGGAACTAAGAAATGGCTTTGAAGTATCTTTCTTGTCTGATGGCACAAAAATAAACATTCCATCTCCTTTGTTGAATTTATTATTATTAAATACTCACATCCTTAAACATGCTTTAGGGTGGGGGGTAGGTATCCGACAATTATGTGATATGGCTTTGGCTTGTCATGACTTTACGGAAAAAATAAATCAAGATGAATTTGAAGAAATTTCTATATCATTAGGAATCAGAAAGTGGAATAAGCTGTTGCATTCTTTTTTACTGGTTTATTTAGGTTTGCCGGCTGCTTCTTTACCTTACCATGAGAAATTCATTTCTCCTGTTCCTCTATTGAACTTGGTGATGAAAGGAGGTAATTTCGGGCAAAATCGCTCAGTGCGTATTCGAACTTATTCGTATGCAAAGATGCGAAAATTAGTGACGTTAACTTCATTTCTCTCTAATATTCACTTTTCTTTATGTTATGCGGCAAAGGAGTATTGTTGGCTGATACTGTATTTATTGAAAGGACGATTTAAATGAATAAATATTTTTATTATTCGGTGGCGAATGTTAATTTTGCTGTCAATATTCCAGAAGTGTTGGATATTAACAAATTGTTGCCTTCATTTATTCCGTTCGCTTCTTGTCCGATCAGGAAGGAGGAGTGTGCTTTTGTAATGAATTGTGTTGATGAATTGCCCACATGTACGTCTGTTCAATCTTTACAGGAAGAGAATGAAAATGAATTGGGACATGTATGGCTGTTTAAAACCGATAAAGGGTATCGATGTGAGTTGAAATATACCAAGGATGGAGCTTTACATTGTTTGGATGCGGATGATACTTTTTCTAGGATAAAGGCTAAGATTGACTGGAAGGATCCATACGCTGATATAGTTCTTAGCTCTTTTTTGCGTATTGTATTTTCACAAGTCGTTTTGTCTTTCCAAGGGATATCTGTTCATGCGGCTGCTGTAGTGCTCAATGGTGAGGCATACTTGTTTATGGGTAAGAGTGGAACAGGGAAAAGTACACATGCTGCTCTATGGCAGGATTGTTTTTTATCTTGTATGCTTCTGAATGATGATAATCCAGTTATTCGTTGGGAAAAAGGCAATGTCTGGGCTTATGGTACTCCCTGGAGCGGGAAAACGCCTTGCTATAAGAATTTGCGTTATCCGTTACGTGGGTTGGTTAGGCTTAAGCAAGCGGGAAAGAATGAATTCGTCGCTCTTGCTGATGTGGATGCTTTTGTAGCTGTTTTATCTGGGTGTTCCGCGATTCATGAGGATGAAAACTTGCAGGTTGCTTTGTGTGATAATTTGGTACGAATATTAAATGAAATAATGGTAGGCTTCATGTATTGCAAACCGGATAAAGAGGCGGCAATAGTATGTGCCTGTGGATTAAAATGTACAAATATAATTATGAAATAAGTATGAAAAGAGTATGTGTATTTTTGGGTGTATTGGCTTTATTACTGGCCTTTTCATCGTGTGCATCTCGTAAGAAGTTTGTGTATTTGAATAATATGATGCAGGATACCGGATACCCTATCGGACTTCGTCACGAAGCAGTCATTCATTGTGATGACCGATTGGATATTACGGTAAGCTGTAAAAATCCTGAATTGGCAATCCCGTTTAATATCCAAGGGGAGATTTCACTGAATCCAGATGGGGGAGTCTCAGGAGCTGTAGCAAGTGCGAAAGGTTATCGTGTGGATGTAGATGGATATATTGATTTCCCTGTTCTTGGAAAATTGTATGTGGAAGGTAAGACGGTCCATGACGTGAAGAATATGATTACCAAACAGATTGTAGAAGGAAATTATATCAAGGCCCCAATCGTTTCCATTGAATTTTTGAATTTTAAATATACGATATTGGGTGCAGTAGGAAGTACAGGAACCTATACGGTAGAAGGAAATCATATCACTTTATTGGATGCAATTGCAAAGGCTGGGGATTTGGCTCCCAAGGCTCGTGTTGATCGTGTATCCGTAATCCGTGAAGAAAATGGAGAACGTAAAATGTATGTGCACGATTTGCGTGATATGGAAATCTTCCAGTCTCCAGCGTATTATTTGCAGCAGAATGATATTGTATATGTAGAGCCTAAGTATAAGAAGCAAGATACTGAAGATAGAGGATGGAAGTATCTAACTTTGTTGCTTTCTGTTATTACAGCGTCTTGTTCGATTGTCTTGGCAATAAAATAATGAACGGATTCTTCCATTTGTAGAAAACTTGGTAGGATTCGATAGATCAGAAATGTATTTCGGGGGAAATAGGTATTCTGTCATTGTATGATTAATAAAAAAGAAAGACATGTGGTGATAATGGCTGGAGGTATTGGAAGCCGTTTCTGGCCGATGAGTACTGCCGAATACCCTAAACAATTTATTGATGTAATGGGAGTGGGCAAGTCTTTGTTGCAACTCACGGTAGAGCGTTTCTTGCCCATTTGTCCGATTCATCACTTTTGGATAGTAACCAGTGAAAAGTATGTCGGACTGGTGAAACGGCAGCTTCCCGATTTCCCGGAAACGCATATCTTGCTGGAGTCGGAAGCCCGTAATACTGCTCCTTGTATAGCTTATGCCTGTTGGAAAATAAAGAAACAATCGCCCGATGCAAACATCGTAGTCACTCCTTCGGATGCTTTTGTTCTGGATACAGTGGAATTCAGGAGAATCATCGATGAGGCACTCAACTTCACAGACTGTCATCAGGCTATCGTTACTGTAGGGATTAAACCAAGCCGTCCGGAGACTGGATACGGCTATATTTGTGCCTCAGACGCTGATAATCTGTCTCCGATAGTTAAAGTTGAATCATTCAAGGAAAAGCCCGACTTAGAAACGGCACAGGAGTATCTGGACGCCGGTAATTTTTATTGGAATGCTGGTATCTTTGTATGGAATATGGAAACGATTCTGATGGCTTTACGTACATATACTCCAAACTTGGCTTCCATTATGGATGAGATATCGGCCGATTTTTATACGGCGGAAGAGGCTGCGACCGTGAAAAGGTTGTTTCCAACTTGCGAGAAAATTTCTATAGACTACGCTGTAATGGAGAAATCGAAGGATATCTATACCATTCCAGCCGATTTCGGATGGAGCGATTTGGGAACATGGGGAGCACTGCATGGGTTGCTTCCTAAGGATGAGCAACAAAATGCAGTTGTCGGACGGCAGATTAGGCTGTATGACTGCAAGAATTGTATCGTTCATGTAAATGATACCCGAAAAGTGGTACTGAACGGCTTGGATGGATACATCGTTTCTGAATGTGACGGGAAATTGTTGATTTGCCGCCTGAGGGAGGAACAGCGTATCAAGGAGTTCAGTGGAGACTGAGAAAACAGGTAGCCATTGTCACCGGAAGCAATGGCTGCATATTCCTTTTCTAATTGAAAATTTGGATAAATGCTTTATTTTTAGTATCTTTGTAAAAGTAATATCGTCGGGAATATATATTCTTAATAGTATCACTTGAAAAAAATGCCATATTGAAGTATATGGTCTTTGATTGAATATTCCCTTATTTATTCTCTTTTGGACTACCATTTTATTCCTTTAAAGTAATAAATTTCATGTCGATTTCCTGTAGTGGAACGGGCATGGACCTTTCATTTCCGACGGCATAGCAACCAAATTTTTATTAACCTCGGGTTCCAACGATTCACCTATTCAATAGGAATCCGGCAAAACGATTCATTATGATTAGAATTTTAAAAAGAATAGGTAGAAAAATCAACGTCCGGACCACATTCGCTAAAGAGGTGGCTATTCCTGGAATTATTCTGTTGCTTCTTCTGTCTATATTCGGCGGTTTGTTCCCGTCTGAAACAGAACAGACTCTTAATCTTGTACAAAACTCCATTTATGAACATCTGAGTTGGGTGTATATGCTGATTCTCACTCTTGTCATCGTTTTTCTGATAATTGTGGCATTCAGTAAAAAAGGAAATATCCGATTGGGTTCGGATGATTCCAAACCGCAGTACAGCTTGTTTTCCTGGATATCCATGCTCTTTTCGGCAGGGGTAGGTATTGGATTGATGTATTTCGGAATTGCTGAACCGATGGCGCATACTTTGAATCCAGCTATGGCTGATTCATTGAATCGAGCCAAAGAGGCTCAGCTGGATACTTTTTTCCATTGGGGAATTCACGGATGGGCTTTATATGCTGCCGTCGGACTGATGATTGCTTATTTTGCCTATCGTTACCGACTTCCGCTATCTCTGCGAAGTGCGCTGTATCCTCTATTGAAAGAAAAAATCAATGGCAAATGGGGAGACTTTGTCGATACTTTCGCATTATGCAGCACGTTCTTTGGAATCGCTACTTCACTTGGATTTGGAGTGGTACAGCTGAATGCCGGACTGGTGCATTTGGGTTGGCTTCCTGAGAAGACTTTCTCTGTACAGGCTATCTTGGTGGTGGTACTTATCGGATTGGCCATTCTTTCTTCCTTGTCGGGAATGAATAAGGGAGTGAAGAAACTCAGTGAGTTGAATATGAGTTTGGCGGTCTTGCTGCTGCTCTTCGTCTTGTTTTTAGGACCGACCATTTATCTGCTGTCGGCCTTCAGTGAAGGGATTGGATACTATTTCAATAACATCATAGAATTAACGTTCAAAACCTTTGCCTTCGAGGAGGCGGGCAAGCCTTGGTTCTTGGATTGGACCATCATGTATTGGGCTTGGTGGATATCTTGGTCTCCTTTTGTGGGGCTGTTCATTGCACGAATCTCCAAAGGGCGTACCATCCGTGAGTTTATTTTAGGGGTATTGCTGATACCTTCTCTCTTCATCTTCTTATGGATGACCGTTTTTGGAAATGGGGCAATCTGGCTTGACGAGCATGTGCTTTCGGGCGGACTGTCGGCCTTGGCAGGAGATTTGGACGGCATGTTGTTTGCTTTCTTGGATGCATTCCCGATGTCTACACTGCTCACAATATTGGCGGTGCTGATGATTACCGTTTTCTTTATCACTTCGGCCGATTCCAGTATTCTGGTCATCAATGGCTTGTCTTCCAAAAATCGACCCAATGCTCCTAAATGGCAGTATGTGTTTTGGGGAGGTATGCTGGCTGCATCTTCGTTGGCTCTTCTATATAGTGGAGGACTTCACGCTCTTCAAACCATGACGTTGATTACAGCGTTGCCTTTCGGACTGATTATTCTGGTTCTTCTGTATGGATTTTGGAAAGCGCTGCGTTTGGACCAGCTTTATTACAACAGTGATGTTCCTTACGGCAGTGGCTCGTGGAGTGGAAAGGACTGGCGCCATCACTTGAATGAAATTCTTTCCTTCTCGTATAAAAAGGATGTGGTAATCTTCCTGAAGAATCGGGTGGAACCAGCATTTGAGGACTTGATCAAAGAGTTGAAACTGAAAGGGGTGGATGCTTATATACGCAAGGGAAAGCGTGGAAAGTTGTCGCTGGAGCTGATTATACCGCACCATACCATCCGGGATTTCCGTTATGGTGTGATGGCTACTCCACTGGTCGTATCCGACTGTTTGGTAGAGGAAGAGAACACGCCGACGGTGGAAAGTACCGTATATGTTCCTGTGACTTATTATGAAGATCGCAGGGCAGGAAATGATATCCAGTATCTCAGCAAGGAAGATATCATAGCGGATGTACTGAGAGAGTATGAGCGTTTCCTGAGTGTTGTTTCGGTAAGAAGCAACGAATTGATAGTAAAAGATTATACTCCTGCTACGGGGGAATAAAGCAGTGAGCACCTCCTGGAAACGTCTGTGAAGTTTCCGGGAGGTGCTTTTTTATGAAGGGTGAGGGCTTGAAGCGGGGTCCGCCTTTGGGAATCCCGGCTCTGTGCATTCGGCAAGAGCTCAAAAAGAGTGAATGCTTTGCAGTGGAACTCTCTCTTCATCCAGGAACGACTGCCCACCGGTAGAGTAACTTCAAGGCATAAAAAAGGACTCCCTTTCAGAATCTCAATCTGAAAGGGAGTCCTTCTTTTAGGTTGGATTTCTTGAATCGATCAATTAATCCTTGTCAACTTCTATAGTAAGATTTCCTTGGGCATTTACCTTGAATTCAACTTCCTTCTTACCTACTTTCAATTCAAATTGGTAAGAGATACCTCCTGCAACTTCCTTCTTTTCTACTTTAACTTTGGAATCAAGAAGGTTGACGCCGCAAAGCTCTTGAGCTTTTTCGATGATTTTCTTGTCTAATCCTTCGAATTCTTCTTTCATCTGATCCAAGAAATCAATCATGGCAATATCGGTTTCTGTACTGATCCATTGATATTTCGCATTGAACTTGATTTCTTTGTGAGCGAAGTTTTCGTTATCGATTCGATACAGAATATCCACTTCGATTTCATTCTTATCGAAATCAATTTCTACCACGCTGACCTTTTCAAATTCTGTTGGGAATAGTTTCTGCAGAGCCTCTTTGAGTTCATTTGGAACGAGGACTGGAAGAATGTCATCATCGTCATCATCATCCAAAACATCTTTCAAGATGTCGCCATAAGGGGATAGAGAAATTTCTCTTTCCAAATCGCCCTTTTCAAGTTCAACCACGAAGATGCTGCCCATATCGGTACGTTCCACAGATTCGCAATCATCAATGTTCCAGTCTGGATAGAATTCGCTCTTATACATCATAAGGCCTTCTTTTACCATGGCTGGCAATTGGTCGAATGTCATTTCCTTTTCAGTCTGGCAGAAACGTCCATCGTAGGTAAACCAAGCGGAATGTGTATAAATGATTTTGTCTGCTCGGCTTGCAGGGAGGTTGAAGTGAGCTACTTTATAACCTTTTACATTTTCCCATGCTACATCCTTAGCATTCGGGTATTTTGCCTTGAAAGCGTTCAGAACGTTTTCAGGAATGTTATTGTCGTTTCCTGAAGGTGCATCGTCATCATTACAAGCGGTGAACAAGAAAGCACCGCATACCAATGTCAATAATAAATTTTTGATTTTCATAAGTTCCTGTGTTTTATAGTTAATCTTAATTTTTAAGAGGTATTGCATTGTGCAACAATTCCTCGTTCCGACAAATATAAAAAATAATGTTTAGGTAAAAATAAGTTTATTATAAAAATAACAAGAGAGCCTCTTATATAACATTGTTTAACTCTTAAGCCGTGAAAGCCATGGAGTTATACGCAATCTGCTTCTATGTATCCATGCAAAACAGCATAAATGGCTAAGCCGGAAGCCGATTTGATTCCTACCTTGTTTACGATATTCTTTCTATGAGAAATGACGGTCGTTAATCCGATGTTCAGCTTTTCAGCGATTTCTTTGTTGGTGAGTCCCTTGACAACCAGTCGCAGCACTTCTGCTTCACGGTGGGTCAGTGAATCGGGGTCTTTTCTTTGTGGCATATCCCTTTTATCATAGTTGTGTTTTGCATGCCCCTTTTCATGAAGGTCCAATATGTCACGGATGAATTGTCCTTCTGACTGATACGTGTTTAGATAAGTTATCTTTTCGAGGGCTTTTGATTCGCCTGCGGAAAGGACGATGCATTTATTCCCCTTTTCTTTGAAAAAGCTGGTATGCTCAAAATAAATTTGGGCGGAAACGAAATAGTGGGTATAAGCATCGGGAGTATCCGTGATAAGGGATTCAAAACTTGGAAACAATCGTGTCAGGATATCCGGGAATATTTCCTCTAAAATACATTTCATTCCTACGGCAGTAAGAATGTTTTGGTCGATAATTGCTATTTCTGGTGTAAAACTACCTATCATTTGTTCTTTTATTTAATTGCGTTTAAATATTCGGCGGCAGCTGCTGCACAGCGTTCGCCATCAATACCTGCAGAAACGATGCCTCCGGCATATCCTGCTCCTTCACCGCAAGGGAATAATCCTTCTACAGTTACGTGCTGAAGGGTCTGGTTGTCGCGAATGATGCGTACAGGGGCTGAGGTGCGGGTTTCCACAGCCATCATCACCGCTTCGTTGGTCAGGAAGCCGTGCGAGCTCTTGCCGAAAGCTAAAAATCCTTTGCTCAAGCGTTCGCTAATGAATTGGGGCATCCAAAAGTGCAGCGGAGAAGATACGAGTCCCGGACTGTAAGAACTTTTGGGGAGGTCGTAGCTCAACTTCTTGCGGGTAAAGTCTACCATGCGTTGGGCCGGTGCTGTTTGTCGCATATTACCCTGCTGCCAACAAATTTGTTCCAACTTTTCTTGAAAATGCATCATGCCCAAGATGGAAGGTCCGTCGGTTGCCGATAAATCCTTGCGTGACATCAACTTTTCCGTTTCCTGTTCGGCTGAGTTCGGATACGGTTCACAGGCTTGCAGCTGAAGGCTGGGGTCCTGTAAGTCTTCAGGACGAATTTCGACGACCATACCGGAATTGCTCCATTTGGTACCTCGGTTGCTCGGACTCATGCCGTTTACAACCAATTGATGAGGGCCGCTGGCTGCGGGAACTACAAATCCTCCCGGACACATACAGAAACTGTATACGCCGCGTCCGTCGACTTGCTGTACAAAGCTGTATTCGGCTGCAGGAAGGTATTTCCCTCTACCGTTTTTATTGTGATATTGAATCTGGTCAATCAGCATGGAAGGGTGTTCCAGACGACCCCCAACAGCAATTCCTTTGGCTTCCAATTGCACGCCATTGGCATAAAGCCAGCGATATACATCGCGTGCGGAATGTCCGGTAGCCAAGATGACCGGGCCGTGGAATGTTTGTCCGGTATTGGTCTCTATCCCAATGACCTTGTTCTTTTCAATGATCAATGCATCCATGCGGGTCTTGAAGTGTACTTCACCGCCGCAGGCCAAAATGGTTTTTCGCATATTCTCAATGACGCGAGGCAACTTGTCGGTTCCGATATGCGGATGGGCATCAATCAGGATGGATGTACTTGCTCCATGCTGGCAGAATACGTTCAGAATCTTATCTACATTCCCTCGCTTTTTACTGCGGGTGTATAGCTTTCCATCGGAAAAAGCACCGGCTCCACCTTCCCCGAAGCTGTAATTGGATTCAGCGTCCACTTTGTGTTCTCGGCTGATGCGTGCAATGTCTTCCTTACGTTCACGAACATCTTTACCTCTCTCCACGACGATGGGACGGAATCCTTTTTCGATGAGGTGCAGGGCTGCAAACAGACCGCCGGGACCTGCTCCTACCACAATCACTGCAGGCTTTCCGCTTACATTCTTATAAAGGGTGGGCGTGTATTCTTCTTCTGTGGGCTGTTCGTTGATGAAGACCTGTACCTTCAAATTGACGAAAATCGTTCGTTGACGTGCATCGATGCTTCGCTTCAAGATACGTACTGCATGAATGGTACGTTGGTCAAGTCCCTTTTCGTGACTGATATAATCTTTCAGAGACTGCTCATTGGCTGCCTGTGCTGGCAGAACACGAAGTTGATATTCATTAATCATTTATTTTAAGCTTAAAATTCTTAAATAGGGTCTGTAATTTCAAAAAGGGCATCTTTATAGAGAAGATGCTATTCTCTTCATATAACAAAATAGATAGAATTTGGGTTTCATCAGTTTGTTTAAATTATCCAAATAATTCACGGAAGGCTTCTTCTACCTTTCTTACCGGTACCACTTCTATCTTTAGATTCTTCAGGTTTAATCCTTGCAGGTTATGCTTGGGAACCAGAATCCGACTGAATCCTAATTTTTCGGCTTCACTGATGCGCTGTTCGATGCGGTTTACCGGACGGATTTCTCCGCTCAGTCCTACTTCCCCTGCCATACAGACTCCCGATTCTATTTCGGTATCCATGTTGCTGGAGAGGATGGCACTGATTACCGCCAAGTCGATAGCCGGATCGTTGACTTTCAATCCGCCGGCGATATTCAAGAATACGTCTTTCTGTGCCAGCTTGAAACCGACCCGCTTTTCCAATACAGCCAGCAGCATGTTCATGCGTCGGATATCAAAACCGGTCGCTGAACGTTGGGGAGTGCCGTAAGCGGCGGTACTGACCAGTGACTGCACTTCAATCAAGAAGGGGCGGATACCTTCCATGGCACCGGCGATGGCAATTCCGCTCATGCCTTCGTGATCTTGTGTCAACAAGAGCTCTGACGGATTCTCCACTTGTCGGAGTCCATCCTGCCGCATTTCATAGATACCCAATTCCGCTGTACTTCCGAAACGGTTCTTGATGCTTCGTAAAATACGGTACATATAATGTTGGTCCCCTTCAAACAGCAGCACGGTATCGACAATATGTTCCAGTACCTTAGGACCGGCAATGCTTCCTTCTTTGTTGATGTGTCCGATAAGGATGACCGGTGTTCCGGTTTCTTTGGCAAAACGTAAGATGGCTGCTGAACATTCACGTACCTGGACGATGCTTCCCGGTGAGGATTCAATATTTTCGGTCGAGATGGTTTGTATGGAATCGATGATCACCAAATCGGGAGCAGTATTCTTGATGTGTGTAAAAATCTGTTCCAAGGAGGTTTCGCAAGCGATGAGCAGGTCATTTTCTTCGGAATGGGGAATACGTTCGGCACGCAGTTTCAACTGACGTGCACTTTCTTCGCCAGAGATGTACAGCACTTTCTTGTTTTTCAAGCGTAGTACCGTTTGCAAAACCAGGGTGGATTTGCCGATTCCCGGCTCACCGCCAATCAATGTCAAAGAGCCTTGGACCAATCCTCCTCCCAATACGCGGTTCAGCTCATTGTCGTTCATGTCAATGCGCTGTTCGTCGGAGAAAAGAATCTCTTTCAGGTGCTGGGGTTTGGAACGCACCGATTCAATGCCATGAGCTACATGCTTGGCTTGAGGTGCTTCTTTATGCACCACTTCTTCTACAAACGTGTTCCATTGTCCGCAGGATGGACATTTTCCTGCCCACTTGGGGGATTCTTGTCCACAGTTGGTACAGACATATACGGTTTTATCTTTAGCCATGATTTTTGATTTCTTACTGCAAAAGTAAGATTTTTAGGGGATAAAGACTATTTAAATGTTTGAATATACGCTTGTTTTTTAAAGAAAAGGCTCGGATAGGGACTAATTAGTTGAAAATCTTTCTTTTCAGCAGAATATCCCAATTGGAAACTGTAAAATCGGGGCCCGGTAATCTGAGTCCGGGCTTGCCGAATAGATTCACTTTTCTGCCGGTAAATGCAGTGACCTGACAGTAGAGTGTATATCCAGCTTCTGTGACCAGTTTCTGGAATTGTCCGTCTTCTGTTTCATTGTCAAGATATTGAGTTATAAAGTCCGGCTTTCCAGATTTTATGGCGTTGTGCCTTTCTGCTTTCATCTCGATGGTTTCTCCTGTTTGTCTTGACCAATATTTCGTTGCCGGCAGTACATTGATGGGAAATCCGATTCCTAATTCAGGACCTTCATTGACAATGGTCGGATGGGGAACCTGTGACATGAGATAGGCAGCGGCATAATGTTCTTTTCTGATGCTTTTCTGAAAATATAAATTGGGGCGAAGGAATGCGGCACGTACTTGAAACGTGATGATGATGATGACGAACAATATTTTTCCGAATGCATTCAGATGAGTCGTCAGATAAACGATTCCAAAGATTGCAAACGAAGCAAGAATGGTCGTATAATATTCCAGATCATGGTGAATGCTGATCGCTAAGAAACAAAAGCAACAAATGAGTGGAGCGTATGTCATTCTGGTATCACGCTTGTAATAGTAGTAGATTCCGGCTAAATAGCCAATGTAAATAATCTTATTGGATGATAAGGTTATAGCCCATTCTGAAATGTATGTTTTTATAAAATCAAGAGGGGATAATTGTACCGTTTTACTGGTCGTGATAAAATATTCATGGATAAGATTGGTTAAATTCCCTGTTCGATAGAAATAAATTAAGAATGGGAGGAGCAATACAGAGATTCCGAATAGCGTATAAAGGATGTATTTCTTGAAAAGTTCCTTTTTGAAAGCAATATATCCTAAAGAAAAGATGAAGCTTAGGTACATGATGGCAATGGACCATTTCATCAGGAGGCAAGCTGCAAAGCCGCAACCTGTTATGAAACCGCTTGCCTTAATTTTTCGGGGAGATGGATGCAAAGAATTTTCCAATAGGAAATAGATTCCACTGATTACAAATGGTTGGCAGAAGTCTTCTGCTCTTATTTCATAGTGGAACCAGAAACAAAAATAAGGCAGTATCATGCATAAAGTGGCTGCTATGGATTTCTTATGATTGCCAGATAGTAACATGGCTGTCTTATAACACAAAAAGAACGTAACGGCGTAATTGATGCAGCTGAACCAAAATACTCCCAGATAGGTGTGAGGATTTAGCAGGTATGCAATTCCATAAATTAGCCATAATAAGGGACCTTTTGAATCTGTGAAATCGACATACGGAGTCATTCCATTCATCCATGCTTTTCCTGCCATGAAAAACCAGGCACTATCACAATGGTTGTGCAAGTCATGGGTATAGGAATCTGGAGAAATGAAAAACAAGATGAAGGTGATGTATAAAAATATAGAAATAAATAGCTTTATATCGGATATATGGTTGTTGTATTGCTTTCGGATGTTTCGTATCATAAAAATGTAATTATAGATGTTTTCTATTTCAAATAGGGAAAATAGGAAAATGAAATGCAAAGTTATTAATTTTTCTGGATGTATTATCGCAGATTATTGTTGAATTAAGGCATCCCGTAAAAGGAAGTAAAGTGAATCAATCCGCTTCAATTTCTTTCTCTTTTAAAATGGGAGTATCATTTTTTAAGTGGAGTATCTGATTCAAGCAATAAAAATATAGAGAATTCTGTCTTGGTGTAGAAAAATGTTCTTATATTTGTCTCCATAATAAAATTCTAATATAATGATTGCATACTATTCATATCAGATGATGACAGGCATGGGGCGAATGTGCTTCTTGGCTGCAACTCTTGGTATGCCCCTCCGGGGTTGTTGATGGTATGAGTGTTTCTACGTGATTCACGCTTACGGACGTAAGCATTTCCTTTTTATTTTTTAGATAATTGATTCCTGCTTTTTGATTCAGTATCAGGAAGTTAAAAGTTATATACTGTATGAAAGTATTGAAATTCGGCGGAACCTCTGTAGGTACCGTCAACAATATGTTAAGCGTAAAGAAAATCGTCGAGTCTGTCGATGAACCAGTAATCGTAGTCGTTTCAGCGCTTGGCGGCATTACCGATAAACTGATTGAGACTTCTCGCATGGCTGCAGATGGAGATTCATCGTATGAAAATGGAATGAAGAACATCGTGAACCGTCACATCGAAATGGTGTATACGGTCATTCCAGCCGGAAAAGAACGGGAAATCTTGTTGGACCAGGTCAATGAACTCCTCAGTGAGTTGAAGAATATTTTCCAGGGTATTTTTTTGATTCGTGATTTGTCTCCTAAAACCTCGGCGACCATTGTCAGCTATGGTGAACGTCTGTCGTCCATCATTGTAGCGGCTTTGATAGAGGGTGCCGTTTGGTTTGATTCCCGCAACTTCATCAAGACCGAAAAGAAGCATCAGAAAAATATTCTTGATTCGGAACTGACGGCTCGTCTGGTGTGCGAAAGTTTCCGTGAATTGCCGAAGGTGGCTCTGGTGCCTGGCTTCATCTCTACCGATAAATATACCGGTGAAGTGACCAATTTGGGACGTGGAGGCTCGGATTATACCGCTTCCATCATTGCAGCGGCCTTGAATGCGGAATGTCTGGAAATCTGGACTGATGTAGATGGATTCATGACAGCCGATCCGCGTGTCATCAACAATGCTTATCCCATCACCGAATTGAGCTATGTGGAGGCGATGGAACTTTGCAACTTTGGTGCAAAAGTGGTTTATCCGCCGACTATCTATCCGGTATGCCACAAGAATATACCTATCTTGATCAAGAATACGATGAATCCGGAAGCCCCGGGTACCATCGTGAAGCGGGATGCCAATCATTTCTCTAAACCCATCAAAGGTATTTCATCCATCAACGATACTTGTTTGATAACCATGACCGGTCTCGGTATGGTGGGTGTCATCGGTGTCAACCACCGCATCTTCCGTGCTTTGGCAGAGAATGGTATCAGCGTCTTCTTGGTATCACAGGCTTCTTCTGAAAACTCAACCTCTATCGGTGTGCGTAATGAGGATGCTGATGTGGCTTGTGAAGTTCTGAATGCCGAATTTGCCAAAGAAATAGAGATGGGAGAAATTTCTCCGATGATAGCTGAACGCAATCTGGCTACCGTGGCCATTGTGGGTGAAAACATGAAACATACTCCAGGAGTGGCCGGCAAATTGTTTGGTACGTTGGGCAGAAATGGTATTAATGTGATAGCATGTGCTCAAGGTGCTTCTGAAACGAATATTTCTTTCGTTATTGAAGCCGATTCGCTCCGAAAGACTTTGAATGTCATTCATGACTCTTTTTTCTTGTCTGAATATCAGGTGTTGAATCTTTTCATTTGCGGAGTCGGTACCGTAGGAAACAGTTTGATTCAGCAGATTCACGGTCAGCAGCAGAAGTTGATGCAGGAGCGTGGCTTGAAACTGAATGTGGTAGGAATAGCCAACAGTCATCAGGCTATCTTCGACCGTGAGGGACTCGACTTGACCGATTACCGAAAGGATTTGCAGGAAAAAGGATTTGCTTCCACTCCCGACAAGTTGAAGGATGAAATCGTCAATATGAATATCTTCAATTCGGTGTTTGTGGACTGTACCGCCAATGCTGTCATCGCCGGCTTGTATAAAGATCTTCTAAGTCATAACGTATCTGTAGTGGCTGCCAATAAGATAGCTGCTTCCTCCGATTATGAGAATTATGCGGAACTCAAGCATATCGCTCGTCAGCGTGGAGTGAAGTTCTTGTTTGAAACCAATGTGGGCGCCGGTCTTCCGGTAATCAACACCATCAATGACTTGATTAATAGCGGTGACAAGATTTTGAAGATTGAAGCGGTACTGAGTGGAACGTTGAACTTCATCTTCAATACACTGGATGCAGACATTCCTTTGAGTGAAACCATTCGTCTGGCCAAGGAAGGCGGTTATTCGGAACCCGATCCGCGTATTGATTTGAGCGGAAAGGATGTAATCCGCAAACTGGTGATTCTGGCCCGTGAGGCCGGTTACCGTCTGGAACAGGAGGATGTGGAAAAACATCTTTTTATTCCTGACAAATACTTTGAAGGAAGTCTGGAGGATTTCTGGAATACAATCGGGGAACTGGACGGTACGTTTGAAGAAAAACGCAAGCGACTGGAGGCGGAAGGAAAACGTTGGCGTTTCGTCGCTCGTTTTGAAAACGGAAAAGGTATGGTCGCTTTGGATGAAATCTCTCGCAGTCATCCATTCTATAACTTGGAAGGAACCAATAACATCGTATTGTTGACTACCGAGCGTTACAATGAATATCCGATGCTGATTCAAGGATATGGAGCCGGTGCCAGTGTGACTGCAGCGGGAGTCTTCGCCGATATCATGAGTGTTGCCAATATTTAACCTGCATGGAGGATATGCCGGATTTCCTGATGCGATAAGGATACGGTCTGGGGCCGGTAAGGGGGAAGTGTAAAGGTGGCGTTCCCCTTCTTTCCAGACCAATAAAAAAACGAACGAATACAATTTCCAAGCTGTATTCGTTCGTTTTTTATTGCTTCATCCTACACTGAATGATGCCCGTGTGGAATGATTATTCCAAATTCAATTTCTTCTTTACAAATTCCTTGATGAATGCTACCGTACCCTCGATTCCCAATACGGAAGAATCGATGCAGAGATGGTAGGTCTCTGCTGCTCCCCAAGTCTTGTAACTGTAATAATTGTAATAAGAGGAACGTCTTTTATCGGCCTTCTTGATCAATTCTTCTGCTTCATCGGGAGTGATGCCATGCAGTTGAACCAAGTGGTCAATGCGTGCTTGTGGAGGAGCAGAGATGAAAATGTTTACGCAGCGAGGAAAATCTCGTAGAATATAGTCGGCACACCGACCGACAAACAGACAAGACTGTTTCTCTGCCAATTCACGGATCACATCGCTTTGGATTTTGAAGAGCGAATCATTGCTCAGGTAGGAATTGAACGGATAAGCCCCCTCCGTGAGAAAAGGAATACGGGTACTGAGAAGTCCCCCTAAAATAGTTTTGGCAGCCTTTTCATCGGCCTCCTCGAAAAAATCGGTACATAATCCGCTTTCTTCCGAAGCCAGACGAATCAATTCTTTATCATAGAAAGCGATGTTCAAATCTTTCGCTAATTTTTCTCCAATTTCTTTTCCGCCACTACCGAATTGGCGTCCTAAATTTATCACATAGTGTTTGTTCATAAAATATATCTTTATCGGTTGGTTATGTTGTTTGCAGCTTCTCGCCGGCTGCACTTTTAAAAGAGTAAAAATAGAGAATCCTTGTGACTTCACAAAATTTTTTGCAGCGTTTTATCGTTGAGAGTTCAACGCTTCCTATAAAAGATGTCTTATTTTCTCAGACTATCGTTTATAAAATGCCTGTTTCGGAAAAACTTTCTTTACCTTTGCAAGAATTTAAAAACGAATATGAAAAAAGTACTGAAATATATTGTTATTGTGGGGATGCTATGGGGAACTGTAGCGATGCATGCCCAACGTAGTTATCGATTTAGAGTGCAGTTTACAGATAAGTTTCCGACGGAATATTCCCTGGAACGTCCGCAGGAATTCCTTTCAAAACGAGCTTTGGAGAGAAGAAGCCGTCAAGGAATTCAGTTGGATTCTACCGATTTGCCGGTATGCAGGGCCTATATCCAAGAATTGGAACGTCAGGGTGGAAAATGTATCTTGACCAGCAAGTGGAACAATACGGCGATGATACAGACAGCCGATGAGGCTACGGCCCAACGTTTTCTGGAAAATAGATTTGTTCGTTCCGTCCGTAAGGTTTGGGTAAAACCTGATACGGTATTCCCGCGTACAAAGGACAGAAAAAAAGAGGTCACAAACAAGACGTATCGCAAGACGCATTATTATGGAGTGGCGTCCGATCAGATACGCATGCACTGTGGCGACAGCTTGCACATGGCTGGTTTCAAGGGACAAGGCATGCAGGTGGCTGTGATTGATGCAGGATTTTATAATGTGGATTTAATCAAACTCTTCAAGAAAACGAACATTTTGGGAACCCGTGATTTTGTAAATCCGAACTCAGACATTTATGCCGAACATGACCATGGATTGAAGGTGCTTTCCTGTATGGCTGCCCAAAAGCCGGATGTGATGGTGGGCACAGCTCCCGAGGCCGGGTATTGGCTGCTTCGCAGTGAAGACAATGATACCGAGCAGCTCTCGGAAGAAGATTGTTGGGCGGCTGCCATCGAATTTGCCGACAGTGTGGGAGCGGATGTTGTCAATACCTCCCTTGGATATTATGAGTTTGATGACAAGAACGACAATTATCTCTATCGGGAATTGGATGGGAAAACGGCGATGATCAGCATTTCGGCCGATATGGCTGGAAGAAAAGGTATGCTGGTGGTATGCAGTGCCGGAAATTCGGGTGTGGGTACCTGGAAGAAGGTGAGTCCTCCGGCCGATGCCGAACATGTTCTGACTGTGGGTGCCATCAACAATCAAGGCTTGAATGCGGCGTTCTCTTCAATGGGAAATACGGCAGACGGTCGGGTAAAACCTGATGTGATGGCAATTGGATTCATGTCGGCTGTAGCCAGTGGGGCTGGGGGAACCGCTTTCGGTAACGGAACTTCTTTCTCTTCTCCGATCTTCTGTGGTTTGGCTACCTGCTTGTGGCAAGCTTGTCCCTGGCTGACTTCCGATGAGTTAATCCAATTGATTATCCGCTCTTCCGACCGGTATGAATACCCTGATAATATTTTTGGATATGGAATTCCTAATGTTTGGAAAGCATATAAAAAAGGGTTGGAAATGAAGAAATAATCCTTTGAAACAAAGGCAAGATATGGAAAATAAGGTATTCTCACTTTTTGAACTGAACGGATTGGTTCGTTCCAGTATCCGTGCTTGTTTGCCGGATGAATATTGGGTGCAGGCCGAGTTGAGCGATGTACGTGCTAATTATTCAGGACATTGTTATCTGGAATTCGTTCAGAAAGACAGCCGTAGCAATGCATTGGTGGCTAAGGCTCGCGGCATTATATGGAGCAATGTGTTTGCTCGCTTGCGACCGTATTTTGAACGGGAGACGGGACAGGCCTTTGTCTCAGGCATCAAAGTGCTGGTAAAGGTGACGGTCGATTTCCATGAACAATACGGTTACTCGCTGACGGTGGTGGACATTGATCCTACGTATACGTTGGGAGATATGGCTCGCCGACGGAAGGAGATTCTTCAGCGCTTGGATGCCGAAGGAGTGCTGACTTTAAATAAAGAGCTGGAACTAGCAGTTCCCGCCCAGCGCATCGCTGTGATATCTTCGGCCACGGCTGCTGGATATGGCGATTTCTGCAATCAGTTGCTGAACAATGAGTTCGGCTTTGTCTTTTATCCGAAATTATTCCCCGCCATTATGCAAGGGGATAAGGTAGAATCCTCTATCGTCGCAGCCTTGGAACGGATAAATCAGCAGATTGACCGTTGGGATGTGGTGGTGATTATCCGTGGTGGGGGTGCAACTTCTGATTTGTCGGGCTTTGATGCGTATGATTTGGCTGCAAATTGTGCTCAATTCCCTTTGCCTATCATTACGGGTATTGGTCATGAACGCGATGATACGGTGCTGGATATGATTTCTCATACGCGTGTAAAGACGCCGACGGCCGCTGCGGAATTTCTGATAGCGAATGTACGTGCCACAGCGGAACGCTTGGAACTGTTTGCAGATAAGGTGACTACGGTCATTCCCGAACGCTTGGCCCGTGAAAAGGAACGCTTGGACCGATGGGTGTCTCGTATTCCGGCACAGGTACAGATACGTGTGCAGCAGGAGGCCTTCCGACAGGAACGGTTGTATGGAAGGATGAAGATGGCGTGGCAGAACCGCCTGGTGAAAGAAACGTATCGGTTGCAGCTGTTGCCGAGATTGACATCGGCTGTTACAGTCCGTTTGCAGAAAGAAAATCACCGGATGGAATTGCTGGAACAGCAGATAAAAGCCGCATCTCCCGAATTGTTGTTGAAAAAAGGGTATAGCATTACCTTGAAGAATGGAAAGGCAGTGACTGATGCGTCTCTTCTCCAACCGGGAGATGAAGTGGTGACTCGTGTGGCAACAGGCAGTTTTACCAGTATAGTTAAGAAAAATTCATAAAGAAATAGATTTATGGCAACAAAAAAAGAAACTTATTCCGAAGCGATGGGACGTTTGGAAAGTATTGTAGCTCGTATAGAAAGCAATGAACTGGACATTGATGAGTTGGGAGATAATCTGAAAGAAGCTCAGAAACTGATCAAGTTCTGCCGTGAAAAGTTGTATAAGGCAGATGCGGAAATCAAAAAGATGCTGGACGAAGAATCAAGCAAAGAATAGTGTCGTTCGGGTAGACCGTTTGTCATCAAAAGTGTCATTAAGTTCGTTTTATTGGCTTAAAATTGTTTTTTGTGATTATAAGTCTTATTTTTGCCAATAATGAAGACATTAACATATTAAATACAATTAACATGAAAGAAATTGATTGGTCCAATCTGTCGTTCGGCTACATGCGTACAGATTACAACGTTCGTTGCTATTATCGCGACGGGAAATGGGGCGAATTGGAATTAAGCTCAGAAGAGACTTTAAATATACACATGGCTGCAACTTGTTTGCATTATGGTCAGGAAGCTTTTGAAGGTATGAAGGCTTTCCGTGGAAAAGATGGAAAGATTCGTGTCTTTCGTCCTGAAGCCAATGCGGAACGTTTGCAGTCTACTTGCGACGGTATCATGATGCCGCAGTTGCCTACAGAAAAGTTCTGTGAGGCTATCAAAAAGGTGGTTTTGGCAAATGAACGTTTCATTCCTCCTTATGAAAGTGGTGCTTCTTTGTATATCCGTCCGCTGTTGATTGGTATTGGTGCTCAGGTAGGAGTTCATCCTACAACCGAATACTTGTTCGTAGTATTCGTTACTCCTGTGGGACCTTACTTCAAGGGAGGATTCGCTACCAATCCGTATGTAATCATCCGTCAGTACGACCGTGCTGCTCCTCTGGGTACCGGTACGTTCAAGGTGGGTGGTAACTATGCTGCCAGCTTGCGTGCCAATAAGATGGCTCATGATGCAGGATATGCCAGTGAATTTTATTTGGATGCCAAGGAAAAGAAGTACATCGACGAATGTGGTGCTGCCAATTTCTTCGGTATCAAGAATAATACCTACATTACTCCGAAATCTTCTTCTATTCTTCCGTCTATCACCAATCGCAGTCTGATGCAGTTGGCTGAAGATTTGGGTATGAAAGTGGAAAGACGTCCTATTCCTGAAGAAGAATTGGATACATTCGAAGAAGCTGGTGCTTGTGGTACGGCTGCTGTAATCAGTCCGATAGAACGTATCGATGATTTGGAAAACAATAAATCGTATGTGATTTCTAAGGATGGCAAGCCAGGACCTGTCAGTGAAAAACTTTACAATAAGTTGCGTGCTATTCAGTACGGTGACGAACCTGATACACATGGATGGGTGATGATTCTGAATTGATTCATTGAATATCCGATTTGAATGGGCGGTATGCTTTAAAGGAAAAGTCTCCTTTACGGCATACCGCTTTTTTTATGTTTGTCTGAGACGCTCTTCTATGTATGCTTTGCAATTTATCTTGCATTAGATGGGGCAGATTATTTGGAGTTGTCAAGATAAAACTATAACTTGCAAAATCTTTGTATGATACGTGAAAACGATGAATTACCTTAAACGCTATATATGGTTGCTCTTCGCAGCTTCTTTGCTTCTTTGATTGTATCCTGCTCAGAAAAAGAAGAAGAGGAGTTGTATGAAATGCTGTCGCCCGTCATCAGCCGGAGCACGGAACAAGGTATCGAAGGAATGGCCTTGGGATGTTACAGCGGATGGGAAGATGGCGGAAGACTCCTGTTTATGGACTGCACCTCTGATTTCGGGTACAGCAATTTTCCTTGGGAAGGCTATAAGGATTTAGGAAACGGCAGTATGACTGCCTTTAATAGTGGCACGAACTTTTATGAATACGGTACCATACGCCGGTGTAATTCGTTCTTGCGGAAGGTTGTGGATGTTCCTTTTGTAGACGAAGCGAAGAAACGAAGTTTGATGGCGCAGATTCGCGTGATTCGTGCTTACCGGTACTTTGTGATGAACTGGCTGTATGGAGGAGTTCCTATCTTGTCGGATTCCGATCCTACCGATGAGGCTTTCTTGTTCCGTTCTTCAGAACAAGAAGTGCGTCAGTTTATCAAGGAGGAATTGGAAGCTTCCATTCCTGACTTGAAGAAAAAAGCCGTTCGAAGAGGACAGATTACCCAAGGAGCGGCACTGGCATTGAAAATGAGGGAGGCATTGTATTACGGTGACTGGTTGACGGCCAAAGAAGCGGCTGAAGAAATCATCGCCTCTGCTGTATATGAGTTGGAACCCAATTACAGCCGTCTTTTTCAAGTGGACGGTCAAACTGCGTACCTTGATTCACCGGGAACGAGGTGTGGAATTTGCCGGTGAAGGATTGCGCAGAGCAGATATCCTGCGTTGGAAGACAGCCGATGGAAAGATGGTGGCTGAAAAAGTCCTGAATGGATATTTGGAGCGGAGAGTGAGAACCGTAGAGGAAGGAGATGTTCCTGAACAGTGTGCTACCATGCGTACCAAGGCTTCTGGTAAGGAAGTGGTGCTGGAAAAGAGGGTGTTCAAACCGTATCACCGTTATTTCCCGATTGGATAGACCATTCTTTCAAGCCATTCCAACTTCAAACAAAATCCAGGCTCTTGACTCTGATTTTCCATGATTGATATGATAGGGCCTGCCGTAAGAGACTCTCTGAAAGCAGGCCCATATTGTGTGTTTGCAGGCAGATATTATTTTGTGCTTCCAAGGATATTCTCTACCTTTGTAACCAAATCAATTTGTATGGGAAAAGGAAAACTTGCTAAATTTGCAGATATGGCGGAATATCCGCATGTATTTGAATATCCGTGTTCAGTAGTTGACGAAGTGAACTTTGAAATGAAGGGCAACTGGAAACGTGACTTTTTTAAGAATGATAATCCGATTGTCTTGGAATTGGGATGCGGTAGAGGTGAGTATACGGTAGGCTTGGCCAGACGTTATCCTGAGAAGAATTTCATCGGGGTGGACATCAAGGGAGCTCGTATGTGGACGGGTGCGACCGATGCTTTGAACGAAGGCTTGAAAAATGTAGCTTTCTTGCGCACGAACATTGAAATCATCGACCGATTCTTTGCTGCCGGTGAAGTGGATGAGATTTGGCTGACTTTCTCTGACCCGCAGATGAAAAAGGCTACGAAACGTCTGACCTCAACGTATTTCATGAACCGTTACCGTAAGTTTTTGGTTCCGGATGGATTGGTGCACTTGAAAACAGACAGTAACTTCATGTTTACTTACACGAAGTATATGATTGAAGAGAATCAATTGCCGGTGGAATTCATGACTGATGACTTGTATCATTCGGGTATGGATGATGAAATCTTGAGTATCCGTACGTATTACGAACAGCAGTGGTTGGATCGTGGCTTGAACATCAAGTACATCTGTTTCCATCTGCCTCAAGAAGGAGAATTGGTGGAACCCGACGTGGAAATCGAATTGGATAGCTATAGAAGCTATGATCGCCAGAAACGCAGTTCGTTGACAACTAGCAAATAAAAACTTGTAAAACATAACTAACATGACTCTTTATCCAAAATTAATCCTGGATGCATTGGCTACTGTTCGTTATCCGGGAAATGGAAAAAACATTGTGGAAGCCGAAATGGTGGCCGACAATCTTCGTATCGATGGAATGAAAGTGAGCTTTTCGCTGATTTTCGACAAACCGACCGATCCTTTTATGAAGTCAGTCGTCAGAGCGGCTGAAACAGCTATACATACGTACGTTTCAAATGAGGTGGAAGTGAGCATCGCTACAGAAAGCAAACAGGCTGCTCGCCCTGAACCGGGAAAAATGTTGCCTCAGGTTAAGAATGTGATTGCAGTGTCTTCTGGCAAGGGAGGTGTAGGAAAGTCAACGGTGGCTGCTAACTTGGCTGTAGCTCTTGCTAAGTTGGGCTACAAGGTAGGACTTTTGGATGCGGATATTTTCGGACCGTCTGTTCCAAAAATGTTTCAGGTGGAAGATGCTCGTCCGTATGCAGAACAGATTGATGGCCGTGACTTGATTATCCCTGTTGAAAAATATGGCTTGAAGTTGCTTTCTATCGGCTTCTTCGTAGACCCGGAACAAGCTACTTTGTGGCGTGGAGCAATGGCTAGCAATGCATTGAAGCAGTTGGTAGCAGACGCGAACTGGGGAGAATTGGATTATTTTGTATTGGATACTCCTCCGGGAACCAGCGATATTCATTTGACTTTGTTGCAGAACCTGGCTATTACAGGAGCGGTCATTGTAAGTACTCCGCAGGAAGTCGCTTTGGCTGACGCTCGCAAAGGTATCAATATGTATATGAATGACAAGGTGAATGTACCTATCTTGGGCTTGGTGGAAAATATGGCTTGGTTCACTCCGGCTGAACTTCCTGAAAACAAGTATTATCTGTTTGGAAAGGAAGGTACCAAACGCTTGGCCGAAGAATTGCAGGTTCCTTTGTTGGGTCAAATTCCTATCGTACAGAGTATCTGTGAAAACGGAGATAAGGGTACGCCGGCTGCTCTTGACGAAGACAGTGTAACAGGTCAGGCTTTCCTTGAATTGGCTCAGAATGTGGTGGCTCAGACTGAAAAACGTAATGCAGAACTGGCTCCAACTGAAATAGTGCATACGCATAAATAAAGAACCCGGGTCTTTTGTATGAAAAGACTGTAGGCTGACATGACTGGCGTCGGATGACGCTTTAACATAAAACAAGGCAGGTTTTCCCCGCATGAACGAATTTGCTTCATTCGAAGCGTTTCATGTGCTTAAGGGAAATCCTGCCTTGTTTCTTTAATTCCTTAAGAGTGAATAATTCATAAGTTGAACTTGATTTTCTCATTTCTCTCTTTCTTTACTGAATAAAAAGAGTCTTTTTTTGTATGCAATCCTAAAAATCCTTTGTATTTTTGTGTTTCTATTTTTTTAAGAATTCTGCGATTATGATGAAAGATGAAATAAAAAAGGCATGTGAAGTCATGCAAAAGGGTGGCGTGATTCTTTATCCTACCGACACGGTATGGGGTATTGGTTGTGATGCCACAAATGAAGAAGCGGTAAAAAGAGTTTATGAAATCAAACAGCGTTCGGATAGTAAGGCCATGCTGGTTTTGGTAGACAATCCAGTGAAGGTGAGTTTTTATGTCCAAGATGTACCGATGGTGGCTTGGGATTTGATTGATATGACTACCAAACCTTTGACTATCATCTATGACGGTGCTCGTAATTTGGCACGTAACCTGATTGCCGAAGATGGCAGCTTGGGTATCCGCGTCACTTCCGAAGAATTTTCTCAGCAGTTGTGTTTCCGCTTCCGTAAGGCCATCGTTTCCACTTCGGCCAATATTAGCGGACAGCCTACTCCGTTGACCTTTAGTGAAATCAGTGATGAAATAAAGGAGGCGGTCGATTATATCGTTGATTACAGACAGAATGAAAAAGGAAGTCCAAAGCCCTCAAGCATCATCAAGTTGGGCCAAGGAGGAACGGTGAAGATTATCCGTGAATAATTAAAGTACGAAAGAATGGATGAAAAGTTAAATTGGTTCCAACGGTTTATCCATTGGAGAGAAAAACATATCACCGACAAGCAGTTTACTTTGATATTGAGTTTCCTCGTGGGAATCTTCACTGCATTGGCGGCTTATCTGCTGAAGTTTATCGTTGAGTATATCAAGGAGTTTCTTACGAACAGCTTTGATTCAACGGGAGCCAACTGGTTGTATTTGGTGTATCCGGTTGTGGGTATCTTTATCACCAGCTTGTTTATCCGTAAGATTGTTCGTGACGATATCGGACATGGAGTCACCAAAATTCTGTATGCTATCTCTTGCAAGCAAAGTCGAATCAAGAGGCACAATATGGTTTCTTCTATCTTTGCTTCTGGTATCACCATCGGATTCGGCGGATCTGTCGGAGCGGAGGCCCCGATTGTTTTGACAGGTTCGGCCATCGGATCCAACTTAGGTAGTATCTTCCGCATGGATCACAAGACGCTGATGCTGCTGGTGGGCTGTGGAGCTGCCGGTGCGGTATCTGGAATTTTCAAGGCTCCTATTGCAGGACTTGTGTTTACCCTGGAAGTACTGATGATTGATTTGACCATGGCTTCATTGTTGCCGTTGCTGATTACCAGTGTGACGGCGGCTACGATTTCGTACATGCTTACTGGTACTCAGGCCATGTTCCAATTCCAAATGGATTATCCGTTTGAGATTGCACGTATTCCGTATGCCATCGGGTTGGGTATCTTCTGTGGCTTGGTATCTTGGTATTTTACCAGAGCGATGAATTGGATTGAGGACGTATTCCGTAAGTATTCGAATCCGTATACGAAATTTCTGATGGGTGGAACCATGCTGAGCGTATTGATTTTCCTTTTCCCTCCTTTATATGGTGAAGGTTACGATACGATTACCTTGCTTTTGAATGGTACTTCAGGAGAAGAATGGAATACGGTTATGAACAATTCTTTGTTTTATGGCAATGCGAATTGGCTGATTCCGTATTTGATTATGATTATTCTTTTCAAGGTGTTCGCCTCAAGTGCTACCAATGGAGGAGGTGGATGTGGTGGTATTTTTGCACCTAGCTTGTTCTTGGGATGTATTGCCGGATTCGTCTTTTCGTATGTGTGCAATGAGTTCGGAATAGGTCATACGTATGTGCCTGAAAAGAATTTTGCCTTGATGGGTATGGCGGGACTGATGTCGGGAGTGATGCATGCACCGCTGACGGGAGTCTTCTTGATTGCGGAATTGACAGGTGGTTATGGGCTGTTCCTCCCGTTGATGATTGTGTCAGTTTGTGCTTATCTGACCATTATCGTTTTTGAGCCGCATAGTATTTATTCCATGCGTTTGGCCAAGAAAGGCGAGCTGCTTACACACCACAAAGATAAGGCGGTACTGACCTTGATGAATATTGAAAGTATCATGGAAACCAATTTCCTGACGGTTCGTCCCGAAATGGATTTGTTGGCCATGGTTAAAACGGTATCCAAATCGAACCGAAATCTTTTCCCTGTAGTGGATGTGAATGATAAGTTGATTGGCGTCGTCAATTTGAATGATATTCGTAACATCATGTTTCGTCAGGAACTTTATCATCGCTTTCATGTGGAAAAATTTATGGAAGTGCCCAAAGCTCGCATTGTGACTTCGGATTCGATGGAACAGGTCATGAAAAAATTTGATGAAACAGGAGCTTGGAATCTTCCAGTCGTCGATGAGGAGAATCGATATAAAGGATTTGTGTCAAAGTCGAAGATGCTGAATACCTATCGTCAGGTATTGGTGGACTTTTCGGCTGAATAATAAAATAACACTAGAATGGAAAAGAAAGATTTACGCATTGTATATATGGGTACACCCGAATTCGCCGTTGAAAGTTTGAAAAGACTGGTGGAGGGTGGATATAACGTAGTGGCTGTTGTCACCATGCCGGATAAGCCGATGGGGCGTCATGGCAGTGTGCTGCAGCCTAGTCCAGTGAAGGAATATGCCGTTTCACAAGGCTTGAATGTCTTGCAGCCGGTCAAACTGAAAGATGAGGCTTTCTTGGAGGAATTGCGTGCATTAAAGGCGGACTTGCAGATTGTAGTGGCATTCCGCATGTTGCCGAAAGAAGTTTGGGCTATGCCCCGTTTGGGAACTTTCAATTGCCATGCTTCTTTATTGCCTCAGTATCGTGGAGCAGCTCCTATTAATTGGGCTATAATCAACGGAGACAAAGAAACGGGTGTGACTACTTTCTTCTTGAAACATGAAATCGATACCGGTGAAATCATTGACCAGGTACGTATTCCGATCGCTGATACAGATAATGTAGAGCAGGTATATGATCGCTTGATGAACTTGGGTGCAGAACAGGTTGTGAAAACGGTAGATATGATTTTGGAAGGCAATGTAAAGACAACGCCACAGGAAGAATTGGCAACCGAAGAAACCTTGCGTCCGGCACCGAAAATCTTTAAAGAAACTTGTCGTATTGATTGGACAGCAGGAGTGAAGAAGGTCTACGATTTCATTCGTGGTCTCTCTCCATATCCAGCTGCATGGACCGAATTGGTGCAGGGTGAGAACAAACCGGTGATGCTGAAAGTCTTTGAAACAGAAAAAATCTTCTGTGAACATCAGGAAGCTCCCGGAACCATTCTTACTGATGGAAAGAGCTATTTCCGAGTAGCTTCAACTGATGGATATGTGAATATTCTCTCACTGCAATTGGCAGGTAAGAAGCGCATGCTCGTTGGAGATTTCTTGCGAGGATTCCATCATTCTGAGGAAAGCCGATTGGTCTGATTCTTTGATTCTTGTATCAGTTCTCCACATCACATTCGGGTTGGCTCCGCTGTTATAGTAGATTTTTATTCCCCGACAGGTTGATTTGGAGAAATCTGGAATGCTGGATAGTGGGAAAGAAGTGATTCCCCAATAAATTGTATTTTGTAAATCTCCGTTAGCATCGTGACGGAGATACAAACGCAAATATCCTTCCTCATCAATGCGAGTATCTTTCGTCAGCAGCAGATTGATACGGTGAGGGATTTGCTCGTCGTTTCCTAAGGTGTTGAATTGTATGTTCAAGTGTTCTTTGCTGATGGAAGCACCGGTTACTTGAATCGGTGAATTGCCGAAGGAGTCTTCCGACGGAGAATCAGAGATACGGAGGTCGCTCGCTTCTTTCGTCAGCACTTTGTATACACCGATAAGCTTCACATCTTGGTTGCTGGCACTTGGCCGGTCTGCATCCAGATAAAGGTTGATCAATACGCGTTGTCCGATGCTGTCCGCTTTTTCAGCCGTAACGATGGACGGATTGGTCGGTCTAATGTTGCCATAGGAATCCGAGTCGATAAGGATGGGTTCAGTGGATGTGACGGTACCCAATGAAGAATACATAGGCAACGGATGATTGTCTTCCCAACAAGAAGACAGACTTATGCATAAACTTAAGCTTAAAGTAAGGCCTAACAGGCTTTTGTTTTTGAATAAACTCATAATCTTTTTCATTTTCTTTATTAGAGAATGCATGAATGCATTGTTTACTGCTCTGAAAAATGTTAAAACATTAAAAGATTTTTTAGGGTATGTGATGCAGTTTTTGCAGCACTCTTTCATTTAACCTGTAAGAAAGGTAAATCCAATTATGACAGAGGAAGAATTAGTATCAGCGTGTAAACGGGGGGATTCGCAGGCTCAGCGGATGCTCTATGAACAGTATGGCGGAAAACTGATGGCTGTCTGTCTTCGTTACACGGGTGATAGGGAGTCGGCTCAAGACGTATTGCATGATGGATTTATCCGTATCTTTCAATCGATGGATAAGTTTTCTTATCAAGGTCCGGGCTCTTTAAAAGCTTGGCTTTCGAAGGTGATGGTGAACGAGTCGTTAGGGTTTCTGAAAAGACATGCTGCTAAGTTGCAGCAAGAAGTGTTGGTTGATGAAATCCCGGATTGGGAAGATGAAGAGGAAGGGGTAGATGATATTCCTCGTTCTACGTTGATGCGTTTCATCAGTGAATTGCCTGATGGATATCGTACGGTCTTCAATCTTTTTGTCTTTGAAGAAAAAAGTCACAAGGAAATCGGGAAACTATTGGGAATTACAGAGCATACTTCTTCTTCGCAGTTTTATCGTGCGAAATGTTTGTTGATGAAAAAAATTAAAGAATATAGGGAAAGTTTATGAATACGGAAGATGAAAAATGGCTGAAAAGTCTTCGCGACAGCTTGGATGAATATGCCGAACCGCTTCCGGAAGGATTCTGGGACGAGTTGCAGGAGGATTTGCCTCGACCTAAAATCGTTCCGATCTGGAAACGCTGGATTCCTGTTGCAGCTGCTGCGGTATTGGTGTTGTCTGTTTCTTCTTTGGTACTATGGAAGAGCAATTCATCGTTCTTTCAATCACCGGACATCCAGCAGGCAAATCGGATGGCTGAACAGGTGGTAGAAAGTAATGTGGTTCGTCCTGTTCATCTTGCAGTGATTCCCGATGAGGATTCGGATGCGGACAAAAAGGAGAATACTCAACCTATTCAGCGCTTGAAGAACCGTCTGGTGGCGGTAGCTTATGAGGGAAAGCAGGATGTATCTCTTGATGACAAGGCGATGGCAAGGGTCCAACTTGTGGATTCTGTTGCTGAAGAAACGGAAAAATCTTCAGAAGAACCTGCTATGCTGGCGACTGCCAAGAGGTCGCGGGAGGTGGAGAGAAGAATATGGGAACAAAATGCCAAAGAAGCGGGGCTCATCAAGCATGCAAAAAATAGAAAAGTACAGATTGGCATTCTTTCTGGAGGCATGCCTTATTCTTCCAATAAAGAGTTTGGAGGAATGACCCGATTCACTTCAAGATATTCTGTTGCAAAGGGAACAGCGTCGGTAATGGACGGCTCAAGTAAACAAGTGGCATGTAATCAGGTGTTGTTCAATAACCAACATGCCCGTGCGAAGACGCAGGTGAAGCATCGCTTTCCGATAACGGTGGGAGCTTCCGTAAAATGGTATCTTACAGATGATTGGGCGGTAGAATCGGGATTATGTTATACTTACCTTCAATCCGATCTCCATTCGGGCAGTCAGTTGTATCTCGAAGACCGACAGAAACTGCATTATCTGGGTATTCCTTTAAAAGTGCACCGTACGATTTGGAGCGGCTCTCGATTTTCGGTGTATGCTTCGGCGGGAGGAATGTTGGAAAAATGTGTTTCAGGAACGTTGGAGTCAGCTTATGTAACAGGTACAGGAGCGACAGAAACCGAATCTGTGTCTTTACACATACGTCCGCTGCAATGTTCTGTAATGGCCTCTTTAGGTACCCAATTCAACTTTACGCGTTGGTTGAGCCTGTTCGTGGAACCGGGCATGGCTTATTTCTTCGATGACGGGAGTAAGGTAGAAACCATTCGAAAAGAACATCGGTTTAATTTTGATTTACACTTCGGCATACGTTTTGATATTTCAAAATAACTGCGGATTCAGTGAGGATTATGAATATTTTGCCTATCTTTGTTTTATTAAAAAAGATTTAGAAAAGAATGGATAAAGTACTGATTTCTCCTTCGCTTTTGTCTGCCGATTTTGGCTGTTTAAAAGACGATTTATTGAAAGTGAACCAAAGTGAAGCTGATTGGTTGCATATTGACATCATGGACGGTGTCTTTGTACCTAATATTTCTTTCGGCTTTCCAGTGTTGAAATATGTGGCTGAGTTATGTGAGAAGCCGCTGGATGTGCACTTGATGATTGTACAGCCTGAAAAGTTCATCAATGAAGTGAAAGCTTTGGGTGCTATGATGATGAATGTGCATTATGAAGCTTGTACTCATTTGCATCGTGTCGTTCAGCAGATTAAGGCTGCAGGCATGAAAGCAGGTGTCACCTTGAATCCGGCTACTCCGGTATCTGTCTTGAAGGATATTGTGGAAGATTTGGATATGGTGTTGTTGATGAGTGTGAATCCTGGATTCGGAGGTCAGAAATTCATTCCTCATACTTTGAAAAAGGTAGCCGAATTGCGTGAACTGATTGACTCTACAGGTTCCAAGGCATTAATTGAAGTGGATGGTGGAGTGAATTTGGAAACAGGCAAGAGCCTTGTTGAAGCCGGTGCAGATGTTTTAGTGGCCGGTAATGCCGTATTCAAAGCACCAGATATGATTGCTATGATTCATGATTTGAAGAATTTGAAATAATTTCGGGCAGAAGGGAGCTTTTCAAGTCGGTCCTTGCGTTAGAATGTATGAATGCAGGTCTTGGAACTTGGAATGATAACTTATCTTTTACCTTAAAAAATAATGGGAAAGATTCCCTCTTTGCTAACTTACCCTATATTCCGGTTGACCGTTTCGATGGCAGCCGGAATTTTTTTATTCGACCGATTGGGGGACGGAACGCTTCTTTTGTGGCAGTTCTTCTTGCTTTTTTGCTTGTTGCTGTTGCTGGCGATGTGCTTCTATCGGACGAAAGTTTATGCCTTACGTTTGGGATTTGGGATAATAGCGACCTTGTGTTTCTTCGTGTTTGGAGGAATGCGGCTTTTGGCTGAGAAAGAGCGTCTGATGTATCATTGGGAAGAGGGAGAAGCGATTTATTTAGGAAGGGTAGTGACTACTCCCCAACAGAAAGGAAAGGCCTGGCAGGCTGAAGTGGAAGTGGAGGACAGGTTTGCTTTTCCTGATTCCTTGCAGAAGGATTCCTTGAGAGGGGATTCTTTGTTCTTGTCTGAGATGAAAGGCTCTCAAAGACGTATTGGACGTTCCATTCTTTGGTCATGGCTTCCCGATTCGGCTCAGAAACCGGTAGTGTGTGGAAGTGTTGTAGTGTTTGAAGCAAAGATAAATCGCCCGATTTCTGATGTGGATTTGTCAGGGTTTGATTATGCCGGCTATCTCCTGACCAAGGGGATGAGTGGAACGGCAATTACCTTTCAAGGAAATTGGAAAGTTTTGGATGTCCCTTGCCAGTTGTCTTTCAAGCAAAGGGCTTTGCGCTGTCGGGATTGGATCGTAGCTCGGTACCGCTCTTGGAATTTGGGTTCGGATGAATTGGCTGTAGTGGCTGCTTTGACCATTGGCGATAAGCACGAGCTAACTTCCGAATTGAAGGTAAGGTATAGTGCTGCAGGAGTCAGTCATGTGTTGGCCTTGTCGGGTCTGCATGTCGGTATCTTATCCACGATCTTATATCTGCTTTTCACTCCTCTATTGCGTTGGCGTTACGGGAAGTTTTTGCGTTCACTCGGTGTCGTTTCAGTACTTTGGGCTTTTGCATTTGTGTCAGGTCTGAGTCCTTCGGTGGTTCGGGCGGTAACGATGTGTACCTTGTATCTCGTTTCAAATTGTGTGTTGGAAGAAAGGTTCTCTGCTGTATACACCGTCACCTTGACCGCTTTTTTGATGCTCATCTATCAACCGTTATATCTTTTTGACTTGAGTTTCCAACTTTCTTTTGCGGCGGTTTATTCCATCTTGTACTTTTATCCTTTGATGGTGTCGCTTTGGACTGTTCAGAATCCATTGATAAAGTATGTGTGGAATGGCTTGGCGGTCTCTATTTCAGCCCAATTAGGGACGTTGCCGCTGATTCTGTACTATTTTGGAACATTCCCAACCTATTTCCTGTTGGCTAATTTCTTGGTCGGAGTGTTGGCCACCTGCGTTTTGGTGGGAGGCTTGTTGGCTTTACTGGTCTCGTCTTTGCCCTGGATAGGTTCAGTTGCAGTAGGTTTCTTGAATCTTTCAGCGGTAGCAATGAATGTTTCCCTCCGATGGATACAAAGTCTGAAGGGGGCACAATGGGACTCCTTGTCCATTACCTGCTCTCAAGCAGTGTGTGGCTGTATCGTGCTGTGCACACTGTATCTTTTCTGCACCCAAAGGCGTCCACGATACTTGCTCTTGATGCTGTTGGGCTTCAATTGTTTTTTGTTGGAATGGAATTATCACATCTTGAGTCCTTCTCCTAAAATTCTTTTTCTGTCGAGAGGAGAACTTTTTCTCAAGCAGGAAGAGGAGGCAGTACCCTTGGTAGCCTCCAAAGGTCTTTTTCTGATAGATACCTTGCGTATCGGCTTGATGAAGTCGGATTATTGGATGGGAAAAGAGGCTGAAAAGAAGATAGAGTTGGATTATATCTGTCTCTGCAGAGGTTTCAGGGGAAGTATCCAAGCTTTAACGCGTGTCTTTACTTTTCAGCAAGTCATTTTGGATGTTTCTTTGAATGATAGATACCGTCAGAAACTCATTCGAGAATGTCAAGAAATGAAAATTCCTTATCGGGATAATTCGAAACAAGGTTCTTTCATAATTTTTCTTTAAATAGAAATAAATTCGTATTTTTGTCGACTTAATAGAATGTAGATTATAAATTAACATGCTGACTAAGAAAATTCAACAAGCTAGTATTGATAAAGTTGAAACCTATTTTGAACGTGCGGAAAATATTGTGATTGTAACGCATGTCTCTCCTGATGGGGATGCCATCGGCTCCTCTTTGGGATTGTATCATTTCTTGACAGGACAGGAGAAGAATGTGCATATCGTCGTTCCAAATGCTTTCCCTGATTTTTTGCGTTGGATGTCTGGCGCTAAAGACATCATTCGTTACGATAAAGATGCTGAATTAGCGGACAAATTGATAGCCGAAGCAGATGTAATCTGTTGTCTGGACTTTAATGCTTTGTCGCGTATCGATGCTGTAGCAAAACCGGTTGCTGCCTCTCAAGGACGTAAGGTGATGATTGACCATCACTTGAATCCGGAACCATTCTGTAAAGTGACAATTTCTCATCCGGAAATTTCATCCACTTGTGAACTGGTGTTCAGAGTGATCTGCCGTCTTGGATGTTTCGATGATATCACCCGTGAGGGAGCTGAATGTATTTATGCGGGAATGATGACTGATACAGGGGGATTTACCTACAATTCTAACGATAGAGAAATCTATTTCATTATCAGTCAGCTGCTTTCAAAAGGAATTGATAAGGATGAAATTTATCGTAAGGTATTTAATACCTATTCGCAGGACAGACTGCGGCTGATGGGATATGTGCTTTATGAAAAAATGCAGGTCCTTCCACAATTCAGAACGGCTTTGATTTGTCTGACGCAGAAAGAACAGAACCGATTTAATTCTGTGAAAGGAGATACCGAAGGGTTTGTGAATATTCCTCTTCAGATTCAAAATATATGTTTCTCTGTCTTCCTGCGTGAAGATGCAGAGAAGAAGATGATAAAAGTATCTTTGCGTTCGGTCGGTGACTTCCCTTGCAATAAAGTGGCGGCTGAGTTCTTTAATGGAGGAGGACATAAAAATGCTTCTGGCGGTGAATTCTGGGGAACCATGGATGAGGCTGTTGAAGTTTTCAAGAGAGCCGTGGTCAAATACGAAGAACTCTTGTTGAAGAATTAGTCCTTTATTAAATTTGAAATATTTTAACGATAAATAAACTTATCAGATACAGGTGCGTCCGATAGTTTTCGTACTTTTGTCTGGAAAAAATTAGTAATATGAAGAATTTTTATATCCAAATACTGTTAGGATTATTGGTATTGGTAGGCCTTCAGGCTTGTAATGACGGCAAAACTTATGGTGAATTGGTGGAAGAAGAAGAGGATGCAATCGCTCGTTATATTTCACAGCATAATATTAAAGTCATAAGCAAAGATCAATTCTTTGCAAACGATTCTACAACAGCCGAGAATGAGTATGCCTTTTTTAAGGATAAAGGAATTTACATGAATATCGTTTATCCGGGAGATGCAGAAGAAATTCTTCCTGATGGATCGCATGTCTTGCTTTCTCGTTTTGTGGAAGTGCTGATGAAGGATGTGCCGGATTTGGGTCGTGTAACAGGTGATACTCTCTTGAAGAATATGTATGCTAATGATTATCCTGGCATGCAGATGAAGCCAGAAGAATATTCGGTAGTTATTGAAAACAAGACCAATTATATGGGAACTTTTACTGGAAGATATTCTTTAATGGCTAGAACTTACGAGGGTAACACAGCAGTTCCTACTGGATGGTTGTTCCCGTTGCAGTTCATCAAGCCTGCTCGTACAACTCAATCTTCTAAGGTGGCTCGCGTGAAACTGATTCTGCCGCATAGTGAAGGCTCATTCTATGCTTCTCGCTTTGTATATCCTTGTTTTTACGAAATAACCTATAATCTTAGATAAAAGAATACAACTATGACACTAATCAAATCTATTTCAGGCATCCGAGGTACTATCGGTGGACCCGTTGGAGTGGGACTGAATCCCTTAGATATTGTGAAGTTTACTTCTGCCTATGCTACGTTGATTCGCAAAACGACTTCTGTAAAGAGTAATAAAATTGTAGTGGGACGTGATGCACGTATCTCAGGCGAGATGGTTAAGAATGTGGTATGCGGAACGTTAATGGGGATGGGATTTGATGTGGTGAACATAGGTCTTGCTTCAACTCCAACCACAGAATTGGCTGTAACGATGGAAGGTGCTTGTGGAGGTATCATTCTTACTGCAAGTCATAATCCTAGACAGTGGAATGCCTTGAAACTTTTAAATGAACGGGGCGAATTCTTGAATGCAGCGGAAGGACAGGAAGTGCTTCGAATTGCGGCAGCAGAAGAATTTACTTTTGCGGAAGTGGATCAGTTGGGCAAGTATAGAGAAGATGCTACGTATGACCAGCGTCACATTGATAATGTATTGGCCTTAAAGTTGGTGGATGTTGAAGCCATTCGCAAGGCTCATTTCCGTGTGGCACTTGATTGTATCAATTCGGTAGGAGGTATTATTCTTCCTAAGCTGTTGGAACAGTTGGGTGTAGAGCATGTGGATAAGCTCTATTGTGAACCTACCGGTGATTTCCAGCACAATCCTGAACCCTTGGAAAAGAATCTGGGCGATATTATGGGATTGATGAAGAAAGGTGGCAATGATGTCGCTTTCGTTTGTGACCCGGATGTCGACCGTTTGGCTATTATCTGTGAGGATGGTACAATGTATGGTGAAGAATATACATTGGTAACCGTTGCGGATTATGTGTTGAAGCATACTCCAGGAAATACTTGCTCGAATTTGAGTTCGACTCGTGCTTTGCGTGACGTAACTAGAAAATACGGTCAGGAATACAATGCGGCCGCTGTTGGAGAAGTGAATGTGGTGACCAAGATGAAAGCCACTCATGCAGTAATTGGGGGAGAAGGAAACGGAGGAGTTATCTATCCGGAATCTCATTATGGACGAGATGCATTGGTAGGAATCGCTCTTTTCTTGAGTCATCTGGCACATGAAAGTAAGAAAGTGACAAAACTTCGAGCTACTTACCCGAATTATTTCATTGCAAAGAATCGTATCGACTTGACACCGGAGACCGATGTGGATGCTATTTTGGCAAAAGTCAAAGAACTTTATAAAAATGAGGAAATCAATGACATTGATGGTGTGAAGATTGATTTTCCTGACAAATGGGTTCACTTGAGAAAAAGTAATACGGAACCTATCATACGTGTTTATTCAGAAGCATCCACAATGGAAGCGGCTGATGAACTCGGCAAGCAAATTATGGATATCGTTTATAGCTTGATTTAAAGCAAGCATTAAATACAAATTAATACTCTTTCTTCCTTGTTAATGTTTTGTCAACAGGAAAGAAAGAGTATTTTTTGTTATATTTACTATGCTGTCGGCATTCGATGGCAGATGTCAAACTTAATAATTAAATGAGTATGGATTTTTTAGAATTAGTGAAACAACGTCATTCGGTACGTAATTACGAATCTCGCCCGATAGAACCGGAAAAATTAGAGTATATATTGGAATGTGTGCGTCTGGCTCCGTCTGCCGTGAATTTTCAGCCTTGGAAATTTGCAGTCGTTACAGATCCGGAACTCTTGAAGCAAATTAAAACGGTCTATGCACGTGAGTGGTTCCAGACAGCTCCCTGCGTGATAGTAGCATGTGCCGATCATTCCAGCTCTTGGCATCGCCAGGCTGATGGAAAAGATCATGCCGATATTGATGTGGCTATTGCAGTGGAACATTTATGTTTGGCGGCAACTCAACAAGGATTGGGAACTTGCTGGGTTTGTAATTTTGATGTCCCTCGTTGTGCGGAGATTATGGGATTGTCTGAAAACCTTATCCCAGTAGTTCTGATACCTATAGGGTATGCAGCCAAGTCGGATATTCTAGAAAAGAAACGTAAGGCGAAGGATGAGATTCTTCTCAAATAAATTATAAAGATAAAAATTAAAACATTCTTTTCATGAAAACTAACGGCTGTATGAAAAAGTATGGGCTTAGGTACGTTTTCATGCTGCTTCGCTAATTTTATCGAGAAGAAAGGTTCCGTGAAAATAGATTTTATTTATTTTCAATCTAAATAGAAAATTATTTTTTAACTCGAATTAGTAATAGTTTTTAATAAAAAATATCTATTTTTGGAGTCTCTTTGAAAAGTCATGTTTTTAAAGAGTGTTTTGTATACATAATAATAATGCTTTAAAATGGAAAACATTGAAACAGGATTAATGCTAATGTTAGTTGGTATGACAACTGTTTTCGTCATCCTTCTCATTGTTATCGAATTGAGTCAGCTTTTAATTAAGCTTGTCAATAAGATAGCTCCAGAAGAAGAACCGAAAAAGAAAGTTGTTAAAGCAACGCCTTCCACAGATGCTGGTGCAATGGATGCTATCAAGGCAGCCGTTGATATTCTTACAGCCGGTCAGGGTAAGGTTATTAAAGTAGAAAAATTACGTTAATCTGAAAAGAAACACATGTATTCATCATGGAAAAAGAAGTAAAATTTAGTCTGGTCTTCCGCGATATGTGGCAGAGTGCCGGAAAGTATGTTCCGCGTGTAGACCAGTTGGTAAAGGTAGCCCCAGCCATTATTGAAATGGGGTGTTTCGCTCGTGTAGAAACAAATGGAGGTGGTTTTGAACAAGTAAACCTGTTGTTTGGTGAAAATCCGAACAAGGCTGTCAGAGAATGGACAAAACCTTTCCATGAAGCAGGTATTCAAACTCATATGCTTGACCGTGCTTTGAACGGCCTTCGTATGAGTCCGGTTCCAGCTGACGTTCGTAAATTGTTTTATAAAGTAAAGAAAGCCCAGGGTACAGACATTACTCGTACATTCTGCGGTTTGAACGATGTTCGTAACATCATCCCTTCAATCGGTTATGCACATGAAGCAGGCATGATTTCTCAGTGTAGCTTGTGTATCACTTATTCACCGATTCATACAGTAGAATATTACTTGAATATCGCCAAGCAGTTGATCGATGCTGGTTGCGATGAAATCTGTATCAAAGATATGGCTGGTATCGGCCGTCCTGCATTCTTGGGAAAAATCGTAGCAGGAATCAAACAAATCAAAGACATCACTATTCAGTACCACTCTCATGCAGGTCCAGGCTTTAACATGGCTTCTATCTTGGAAGTATGTAAGGCAGGTTGTGACTATGTGGATGTAGGTATGGAACCTCTTTCATGGGGTACCGGTCATGCCGATGTAATCAGCGTACAGGCTATGTTGAAAGATGCCGGCTTCAAAGTGCCAGAAATCAATATGCAGGCATACATGAAGGTACGTTCTATGATTCAAGAATTCATGGATGATTTCTTGGGATTGTACATCAGTCCAAAGAACCGTTTGATGAACTCTTTATTGATCGCTCCAGGACTTCCAGGTGGTATGATGGGTAGCTTGATGGCTGACTTGGAAACCAACTTGGAATCTATCAACAAATATAAAGCAAAACGTAACTTGCCGTTCATGACTCAGGATGAGTTGTTGATCAAACTCTTCGACGAAGTAGCTTACGTATGGCCACGTGTTGGTTATCCTTGCTTGGTAACTCCGTTCAGCCAGTATGTGAAGAACCTTGCCATGATGAATGTCATTCAGATGGAAAAAGGTAAAGAACGTTGGGGTATGATCGCCGATGATATTTGGGATATGATCTTAGGTAAGGCTGGTCAGTTGCCTGGTCCTTTGGCTCCTGAAATTGTTGAGAAGGCTAAACGTGAAGGTCGTAAGTTCTTCACTGGCAATCCTCAGGACAATTACCCAGATGCATTGGAGAAATATACTCAGATGATGTGGGAAAAGAAATGGGATAAAGGTCAGGACGATGAAGAACTCTTTGAATATGCTATGCACCCAGCTCAGTATGAAGCATACAAGAGCGGTAAGGCTAAAGCAGATTTCTTGGAAGATGTGAAGAAACGTCGTGCAGAACAGGAAGCTACTCACGTATCTAACGAACCGACTAAGGTACTTACCGTTGATGTTAACGGTCAGGCTTACCGCGTAACCGTAGCTTATGGTGACGTGAATCCAGAAGTTTTGGCTACCACTCAGGCTGGAGCTGCTGCAGCAAGTCCTGCTGCTCCTGCAGGTGAAGGTAAAGATATCCTTTGTCCATTGGAAGGTAAATTCTTCTTGGTTAAGAATGCCAATGAAACCCCTGTAAAAGTGGGTGATAAAGTGAACGAAGGCGATGTGATTTGCTATGTAGAAGCGATGAAGACTTACAATGCAATCCGTGCTGAATTTACTGGTACAGTAACTGCTATCTGTGCAAATCAGGGTGATGCTGTTTCTGAAGATGATGTATTAATGAAAATATTGTAATGGAAGAAATTTTTTCAAAATTATATGATATGACCGCGTTCAGCAACATTGCTGCCGATCCGCGGTTCCTCATCATGTATGCCATTGCTTTTATCTTGCTTTACCTGGGTATCAAGAAGCAGTATGAGCCGCTTCTGTTGGTGCCTATCGCATTCGGGGTATTGATTGCCAATTTCCCAGGAGGTGATATGGGGGTCATTCAGGCAGATGAAAATGGTTTGGTCATGGTGAATGGTGTGGCAAAGAATATCTATCAGATGCCTCTTCATGAAATTGCTCATGACTTGGGACTGATGAACTTTATTTACTACATGTTGATTAAGACAGGTTTTTTGCCTCCTGTAATTTTTATGGGTGTAGGTGCATTGACCGACTTTGGTCCGATGCTTCGTAACCTTCGTCTTTCAATCTTTGGTGCTGCTGCTCAGTTGGGTATTTTTGCCGTACTGTTGGTAGCTATTATCTTTGGCTTTACTCCACAGGAAGCTGCTTCATTGGGTATCATCGGTGGTGCCGACGGTCCTACAGCTATCTTTACTACCATTAAATTGGCTCCTCATTTGTTAGGCCCTATTGCGATTGCGGCTTATTCATACATGGCGCTGGTTCCGGTAATCATTCCGTTGGTAGTACGCTTGTGGTGTTCAGAAAAAGAACTGCGCATCAATATGAAGGAACAGGAAAAGAAATTCCCTTCTTCTGTTGAAATCAAGAACTTACGTGTGTTGAAAATCCTTTTCCCTATCGCAGTAACTACTATCGTAGCTCTGTTCGTTCCGAGTGCAGTACCTTTGGTCGGTATGTTGATGTTCGGTAACTTGATCAAGGAAATCGGTTCAAATACCTCTCGTTTGTTTGACGCAGCTTCAAACAGCATCATGAATGCGGCCACTATCTTCTTGGGACTTTCAGTAGGTGCAACCATGACAATCGATGCGTTCTTGAATTGGACCACAATCGGTATTGTAATCGGTGGTTTCTTGGCTTTCGGTCTGTCAATCTCTGGTGGTATTTTCTTCGTGAAGATATTCAACCTCTTCACCAAGAAGAAGATCAATCCGTTGATCGGTGCAACAGGTTTGAGTGCGGTTCCTATGGCCAGCCGTGTTGCCAATGAAATCGCATTGAAATACGACCCGAAGAACCACGTTCTGCAATATTGTATGGCTAGTAACATCTCGGGTGTTATTGGTTCAGCGGTAGCTGCCGGTGTACTGATTTCATTCTTAGGCTAATAGCTTGAATAGATCATATAACGGTGTCTTGACGAAACATTTCGTCAGGACACCGTTTTTTTATGCTTTTTGAGGCGGATATTTCTTTGAGGCATGAGTGAGCCTTCTCTTGGTCATGGGTATTTTATGTTGTAGAAATATGATGTAAATCATCTAAAATTGCACAATACTAAAGAAAAGTGTGCAGAAAGTAATATTCTTATTAAATTAGTTTGTATATTTGCTGCAAATTTTCAATTTTAAAACTATGAGTTATAATTTGCTAAAAGGAAAAAGAGGTATCATTTTTGGTGCATTGAACGAACAGTCTATCGCATGGAAAGTGGCAGAAAAGGCTGTTGAAGAAGGTGCAGTCATTACATTGTCCAATACCCCTGTAGCAGTACGTATGGGTCAGGTTTCTGCATTGGCAGAAAAACTTAACTGTGAAGTTATCCCAGCAGACGCAACAAGTGTAGAAGATTTGGAGAATGTCTTCAAACGCTCTATGGAAGTTTTAGGAGGTAAAATTGATTTTGTTTTGCATTCAATCGGTATGTCGCCAAACGTACGCAAGAAACGTACTTACGATGATTTGGATTATGCAATGCTTGACAAGACATTGGACATTTCTGCTCTTTCATTCCATAAAATGATTCAGAGTGCAAAGAAATTGGATGCTATCAATGAATATGGTTCTATTTTGGCTCTTAGCTATGTAGCCGCTCAGCGTACATTCTACGGTTATAACGATATGGCAGACGCAAAGGCTTTGTTGGAATCTATTGCACGTAGCTTCGGATATATTTATGGTCGTGAACACCATGTACGTATCAATACCATTTCTCAGTCACCTACTATGACTACTGCTGGTGCTGGTGTAAAAGGTATGGATAAGTTGTTTGACTTTGCTAATCGCATGTCTCCTCTAGGTAACGCTTCAGCAGATGAATGTGCAGACTATTGTATTGTCATGTTTTCTGACTTGACTCGTAAGGTAACCATGCAGAACTTGTATCACGACGGTGGTTTCTCTAGCGTCGGTATGAGTCTTCGTGCTATGGCTACTTATGAAAAGGGCCTTGATGAATACAAAGACCAGGAAGGTCATATTATCTACGGATAAAAAGAACAAGGATGCAGAAGATTCTGTCTATATTATTGACTGTGTTATTCCTTTCTGCCTGCCAAATGGGTGGGCAGAAAGGATTTATGCAGTCTGACGATAACATCAGTATCTATCGTTATGACCGTCTGCAGTATGACGCGGCGATATTGAACAGTGTTTCTGCTCTTCAGAAAATGAATACCGAAAGTCCGCAGGCTACTAAAATCCTAATTGAGGATGTATTGTGCTTGGGACCGGTGAATGCAAACCATATCAATGCACGACTTCGGAATTACTTCAAAGATACGCTCTTGGTCCAGGTCATGCAGGATGTTGAAACCAAGTTCAAGGACTTGTCTTGGTTGGAAGTAGATTTTACCGATGCTTTCAAATGCCTGAAGAAAAATCTTCCTAATTTGGTGGTTCCGCGCATCTATGTGCAGAACTCAGCCTTGAACCAGTCGGTCGTTGTGGGGGACAGTCTGCTTGGCATTAGTTTGGATAAATATCTGGGAGAAGATTATCCACTTTATAAAAAATATTATTACGCTTATCAGCGTAAGTCGATGAATCCGGAGCGCATCGTGCCGGATTGTCTCACTTTTTATCTTTTCAGTCAATATCCTTTCTTATGGGAACAGACTCACCGAACTCTCTTCGATATCATTATGTACCGAGGTAAAATTGCATGGATTGTAGAGAAAGTGCTGAAAGCGGACGGTTCGGGTAAATTAGCTTTGGGATATACTGAAGAAGAACATGATTGGTGCGACAATAATGGAGAGCGTGTCTGGAAACTGATGAAGGAAAGAAAGCATTTGGAGAGTATGGACCCTTTGCTGATTAGAGCTTATACGTATCCCGATCCTATTCCTGTACTGAAAGATAAGAAAGTCCCTTCCTGCTTAGGTATTTGGATGGGAATGCAAATCATCCGAGAATATATGAAACAGCATCCAGACGTAACGATGGCTGAGCTGTTGGATGATACCGATTATCATCGTATCTTGAAGAATACGCGGTATTAAAACGATATTTCACTTTTAAATATGGAAATAGCTTTGTATTTGTTACCCGTCACTTTGGGTGATACACCGATTGCGAATGTGCTTCCGGCTTACAATAAAGAGATTATTTTAGGTATCAAGCATTTTATTGTGGAGGATGTCCGTTCGGCTCGACGTTTCTTGAAGAAGGTCGATTCAAGCATCAACATTGATGAATTGACTTTTTATCCTCTCAATAAACATACTTCTCCTGATGATATTGCTGGTTATTTGAAGCCATTGGAGCAAGGTAATTCAATGGGAGTCATTTCAGAAGCTGGTTGTCCTGCGGTGGCCGATCCTGGTGCAGATGTTGTGGCCATTGCACAACGCAGAGATTTGAAAGTGGTTCCTTTGGTTGGGCCTTCTTCCATTATTCTTTCTGTGATGGGCTCTGGATTTAATGGTCAGAGCTTTGCTTTTCATGGTTATCTGCCGATTGAAGCCGGTGATCGTATGAAACGACTGAAAGAGTTGGAGCAGCGTGTGTATAATGAGAGTGAAACGCAGATTTTTATTGAAACTCCTTATCGCAATGGAAAAATGATGGAGGATGTATTGAAAGCTTGTCGTCCACAGACCAAGCTTTGTATTGCTGCCAACATAACCTGTGAGGGAGAATACATCAAAACCAAGACTTTGAAGGAATGGAAGGGGCACTTCCCTGAATTGGGTAAAGTTCCTTGCATCTTCTTGATTTATAAGTAATCTTTTACAGATACTTTTTATATCATCTGCCGCCATTTTCATGAAGACGGTAGAACTAAAGAAAATACTGTTTGAAATAGCGAATACTATCTATTTTGAACAGGATAGGTTCTGAATAAAAAGAGTGCCTTATCACACAGCGTGATAAGGCACTCTTTTCTTTCTGCTGAATCTCTTCACCTTATTTGAATCTCAAATGCTTTTCTGCGTGGTATGATGAACGTACCAAAGGACCGCTTTCTACCGTGGCGAAGCCTTTCTTCTCGCCGATGATACGATATGCTTCGAATTGGTCGGGATGGATATAGGCAGCGACTGGATAATGCCGGTGGCTGGGTTGCAGATATTGTCCGATGGTCAAGATTTTGCAGCCGTGGGCGAGCAGGTCGTCCATGGTTTCTTCCACTTCTTCTTTCGTTTCTCCCAAACCTACCATAATGCCCGATTTGGCTGCGATGCCGCTGCCGGCTATTGCTTGGATAACTTTCAGACTCGTTTCATATTTAGCTACACTTCTTACCAATGGACTGATGCGTCGCACCGTTTCCAAGTTGTGAGATAGGATGTCTGGATGAGTTTCGGTTACTTTTTCTACCAATTCCAACCTTCCTTGAAAGTCAGGAATCAATGCCTCGATGGTCGTATCTGGATTCAATGCTTTGATGGTCCGAATCGTTTCTGCCCAATGAACTGCCCCTAAATCGGGAAGGTCATCGCGGTCGACAGAAGTGATGACGGCATGCGAAAGTTTCATCAGTTGAATGGATTCAGCCACCCGTAAAGGTTCTTTCGGGTCCAGCGGCAATGGCTTTCCAGTCTGAGTGTTGCAGAATTTGCAGTTGCGGGTACAGATAGCTCCTGCAATCATGAAGGTCGCTGTACCTTTTCCCCAACATTCCCCCATATTCGGGCAGCGTCCACTGCTGCAGATGGTATGTAGTTTATGGGTGTCAACAATCTTTTTGGTTTGTGTATAGCGTGCATTTGCACCGATGCTGATTTTAAGCCATTCGGGCTTTTTGACGTGTTCCATCAGTTTTTGGTTTAGGTTATATTTTAAAGTTATATTTAAAAAGAGAAACCACCAAATATTCGCAGAAAAAAAGTTGTCCCGAGGTCGGTATCAACCTCAGGACAGCTTTCCTTGTATATTTGTACCCTATCGGGTAAAATCTCATTCCATCATGAATTATAGATTTTGCTTAAAGAAGTTGGCAACTCTTGTCATCAAGTGCAGACGGGTGTTTCCTCCATAAATGCTATGGTTACGGTTGGTGTAAATCTGCATGTCGAACTGTTTGCCAGCCTGTACCAATGCTTCTGCATATTCAGCGCAATTCTGATAATGCACATTGTCATCGGCAGTGCCATGAATCAAGAGCAGTTCACCTTTTAAATTCGGTGCACGGTAGATTGGAGAACCGAATTCATAGCCTTCTCCATTTTCTTGTGGAGTACGCATGAAACGTTCGGTATAAACTGTGTCGTAGAATTTCCAGTTGGTCGGAGCAGCAATGGCCACGCCGGCTTTGAAAGCTCCAGTTCCATCGCTCATGGACATAAGCGTATTGTATCCTCCAAAGCTCCAACCCCAAATACCGATTCGGCTTCCGTCAACGAAAGGAAGGGTGCCGAGGTAGTAGGCAGTTTCAACTTGGTCTTTGGATTCTTTGATACCTATATTCAAGTAGGTGCATTTTTCGAATTCGGCACCGCGGCCACCTGTTCCACGACCGTCGACACATGCCATGATGTAACCTTTGTCGCACATGACGGCTTCAAACAGACCGGCATCTCTGAAAGCACCGATACCCCATTGGTCAAGCACTTGTTGTGAACCCGGACCGCTGTACTGGTGAAGGATGACCGGATATTTGCGGTTGGCATCAAAATTAGCCGGTTTCATCATCCAACCGTTCAATTCTACTCCTTCGCGTGTTGTAAAGGTGAAGAATTCTTTTTGAGGCATAGCTACGGTCTGCAATTTTTTCTTCAAAGCTGCATTATCCATCAAGGTACACAATTCTCTTCCCTTATTATTGTTCAACGTAATGAGGGTAGGAGTATTCATGCTGGAATAGGTATTGATGTAATAAGTTTGATTCGGGCTGAACACTGCATCATTTGTACCGGTACGGGTTGATAATTTGGTTACCTCTCCTTTTCTGTTGACCTTGAAGATGGCTGTGCGAAGCGGACTTTGGTCATAACCTCTGTAATAGAATTCATCTTTTCTTTGGTCCCAGCCCAAGAAATCAGTCACTTCGTGTTTGCCGTGAGTGACCTGTCTGATAAGGTTTCCGGCAATGGTATACAGATACAAATGGTTGTATCCATCTCTTTCACTCATCAAAACGATGTGGTTAGGCAAGAATTCTATGTTGCTGTAAGCTTGTTCCTTGATGTATTGTTCTGCTTCATCACGGATGGCCAGTTTGCATAACGCACTGCGTGGATTTGCAAAATAAATGTCGAATCGGTTTTGATGACGGTTCAACGTCATGATGGCCAATTTTTCCGGATCGGAAGTAAATTTGATGCGTGGAATGTATCCGTCTTTGTCGAGCGGCAAGTCCATGGTGCGGGTTACGTGACTTTTGATATCGTATGTATGTACGGTAACGTTTGAATTGTCTTCACCGGCTTTCGGGTATTTGTAAGAATATTCGCCTGGGTACAGTTCGTATTGATGTTTGGCAGGCATCATTCCTTGGTACCAAGGGAATTTGAATTCTTTGACTTTACTTTCATCAAAACGGATGTAAGCTATCATCTTGCTGTCGGCACTGAAATCGAAAGCACGGTTGAAAGCAAACTCTTCTTCGTAAACCCAATCTGGAATACCATTCAGAATTTGGTTGTATTCACCGTCTTTGGTAACTTGTGATTCGCTGTTTCCGAAAAGCAGTTTGACCAGATAAATATTGTTGTTTCTTACAAAGGCTATCTGATTTCCGTCCGGTGAAAACAAGGGAACTTGCTGAGGTCCGTTATTGGAAAGAACTTCCATTCGGTTGTTCTTTACATTATATATATAATATACGGCGGTGAAAGAACGTCTGTAAATCTGCTTGGTTTGAGTCTGAATCAGAATGAGCTGTTCATTCGGCGACATGATGTAGTTGTCGAAGGATTCCAATTTGATATCTCTGGCTTTATCTACATCGAATATTGTTCCTACTTCTTGACCGGTTTTGAAAGAATATTTGACGATGCGTTTATGGTCGGCACTGATTTGGGTATAATGTTCGCCGTCAAGCATCGGTCTCAATCCCGAGATGCTTTTGGCTCGGTATGTACCTTGAGCTATATTTTGCAAGGTGACCTTCTGTGCCTGAACAGAACTGAAAGCTGTGCAAGCAAGCAGCAATAATAAAGTGAATAGCTTTTTCATGATATCGATAAATTAATATGTTTCTTTGACGGACAAAGTTAGAAAATTTAATTGATAAATATTCTTCCTGATTCCAAAAGTGTGGAAGAGGAGATACAAGAGAAATTTTTATTTGTAAAAATTCACTATTTTTAGGTATTGATGAGGTAAAAGGGAGATTGTATCTTTGCATATTAAAATATATTAAAGATGTATAAATACATAAACTATAAAACGGGCGGAAATCAAGGAGTTAAATCTCTTTTCCAGTAGGGACTTATCGTTGAATTGTAATCATAAAGAATTCGTTTTTCATCTTATTAATTCATGTAATAATAAACAGTATCCCCATGAGAAAGCATGTGGATACACTTTTTCAAATTTCTCCAACTAATGAATTTATTTATTCGGAAGGTAATCATTCTGTTGATGTTAGGAATGATTATCCCAATCGATGTCTTTGGACAATCGGGAAACATCCAAATTAGCGGAACTGTGGTTGATGACGAAAACGAGCCGCTTATCGGTGTGAATGTTCGTATTAAAGGTACTCCTTATGGTGCCATTACGGATATGGATGGTATGTATGCCTTGTTTGGCAAATGCAAGCAGGGTGGTGAAATTGAATTTTCATACATCGGTATGAAAACGGTGACAATTGTTTATAACGGACAGCGTAAGTTGAATGTGACCTTGAAGGAAGACATGAACCAATTGGGTGAGGTCGTAGTCACTGCGAAGGCAAATATCAATGAACTTGATATTCGTGCCAAGTCGGGTGTGGTACAGACGGTCAACTTGAAGCGTATTGAGGATAAGCCGATGATTGATATGGGTTTGGCTCTACAGGGTACAGTTCCTGGATTGATCATTTCAAATACCGGTGATTTGGGTGCCGACCCTAAGATTCGAATTCGTGGTAACTCTTCTTTGCGAAAAGGAAATTCAACCAATGAACCTTTGTATGTCATGGATGGTCAGGTGATTAGCCCTGAAACTTTTTATAACTTGAATCCTTCTGATATCAAAGATATCAAGGTGTTGAAGGATGCGGCAGCTTGTGCTCTTTATGGTATCAAGGCTGCAAACGGTGTTTTGGAAATTACCTCTCAACGTGGTTCAGCAGGAAAAATGACTGTTTCATATTCTATGAATATGGGTGTGACAACACGTGGTCGTCGTGGAGTCAAGATGATGGATTCGGCAGAAAAATTGGAATTGGAACGTTTGCTGCAAAATCCAGAAACTCCGGGATACCGTTACAGTGCAGATTATTACAACAAGTATTTTTCAAAAGATCCGAATTTGCAGCAGCTTATCGCCGAGGGTGAACAGAAGTTGGATGCTTTGAGAGCAACCAATACCGATTGGTTCAAAGTGTTGCTTCGTAATAGTTTGTATCAAAAATACGATGTCAGCTTGCGTGGTGGTACTGAAGAAACCACTTATTATGTTTCAGCCAATTTCAGCAAGCAGGGTGGCCGTATTCCTGGAAATGACCGTCAGCGCATGGGGTTGCGTTTGAATTTGGACCAACGATTGGGAAAAATCGGGTATTTGTTGTTGAGTGTGAATGGGGGATATTCGGAAACCAAGACTCCTAACGGAACGAACAATGATCCGGCTTCGCTCATCTATAGCTTGAACCCTTATGAAAGTGTAGAAGGTAAATTGTGGTCATACCCGAATCAGACTTATAGTGACTTGATGAATCAGTATAGCTCTCAATCTACCTCAAAGGATGCTGGTGTGAGCGGTAGCCTTTCTTTGACTCCGCTACCTGGTTTGGATATCGCTGCTGTAGCAGGTGTGGATTTTCTTTTGGGAGAAAGTGAAAACTTCACTCCTTCTACTGCTTATTCAGAACAGCATAGTGGTATTCCTGAATTGGAAAGAGGTATTTATGGCAAGTCGAAGGATGTGACTACTAATGTTTCAAGTAACGTACGTGTCACTTATAATCATTTGTTTGGAGAAAAGCATGATTTGACCTTGGGTGCCAATATGGACTATTACATGACGAATATTGATAACGTGGGTATTACGGGATATGGTGTTGGTACGGTAAATTCTTCGGCTGCGATCAATCAGTCTATATCGGGCAATCGTAAATCGAGAGTGAATTCGTTGAAGAACAAGAGTGCTCAGTTGGGTATCGGTACCGTATTCGGATATACTTACGATGGCATTTACGACTTTTATGGTTCTTTCAAGGCGGATGCTTCTTCCATCCTTCCTTCCAATAAGCGTTGGAATACAGCATGGGCGGTAGGTTTTGGATGGACACCGAGTCATTATGAGTTTTTGAAGGAGAATGAAGTGTTGACCAGCTTGAACTTGCGTGCATCTTATGGATACACGGCCAACTTGAGTGGGGTGGATGTTTCTTCTACCGTGGCTACGTTCTCTTTCTCTACACAGGCTTATGAAAATCAGCGTCCATTGGAGTTGATCACCTTATATAATAAGGACCTTAAGCCAGAACAGACCAAGTCAATCGATTTGGGCTTGGATTTTGAATTGTTCCACCGACTGACATTTCGTGCCAATTGGTACAACCGTCGTACGGAACAGGCATTGCTGAGTGTACCTATTCCTTCCTCTACGGGATTCTCTATCCTGACACGTAACATCGGTGTCCTTCAAAATCAAGGTGTGGAAGTCGGTATGAATTTGAAGGTTCTTGACACTTCCGACTGGATCTTGAATATTGGTGGAAACTTGGCTTACAACAAGAATAAGGTAATCGATTTGTATTATACGGATAAAATCTATTTTTCGGAAGAAGATATTATTCCTTCTTATGAAATCGGTAAGTCGTATGATATGCTTTATGGACCGAACTCTTTGGGTATCAATCCATTGACCGGATATCCGGTGTTCAAGGTAAAGGATGGTAAAGAGAAGCAGGGAACAGAGGATCTGACAGCTGACGACGTAGTGTCGTTGGGACACCTTACTCCTCCGTATTCGGGTGCCATTACTTTCAGCTTGACTTATAAAGCTTTTGAATTGGATATGGACTTTTATTATACCTTTGGTGGAGTTCGTCGCTTCAATTATTCGTATGTACGTACGAAAGATAATGCCTTTAAAAATGCTGTTTCAGGACAGATTGAAAAGATGTGGTTTAAGCCGGGTGATGAGTACAAGATTTATGCTACTCCGTTCAATACTTCTACTACGGGCGATAACAATATCCGTTATTATTCAAATTCTCAGACCATAGGCAAGAGTGACTATATGCGACTTTCTATGTTGTCATTGCGTTACCGTGTACCAAGAAGTTTCTTGCAGAAGGCTCTTCCATTTGTAGAATATGCTTCTTTCGCATTCCAAGGATCTAACTTGTTTACTTGGACAGCTTATGATGAATCGGACCCTGAAAGTGGTACTTTGGCTGGAAGTATACAGCCTGTTTATTCCTTCAATCTTAATTTGACTTTCTAATTGTAGCTTGATGATGAAATTAAAAAAACTTATCGATAATATAGTAGTGCTATGTGCCGCTACTGCTTTATTCAGTGCTTGTTCGTTGAACATTCCTCCTGCTGACCTATATTCTGATCCGGATGCCATTGTGAGTGTTGGTAACGCTCGTTCCCTGTTGACTTCTGCCTATATTGCTTATCCGCATAATGAATATGAATTATCTGTTTTAGGACCGGACTTTTGTCCTACGTCTTTGACAGGAAAAGACATGAGTCTGAAGAATCTTTATCAGTGGCAAGATAATGCTATAAGCAGTTTCTCTGAACTGATGTGGCTGGATTTTTATAATACGATAGCTATTTGTAATGTCTTGTTGGAACGTATGCAGAATGTCATCGTTGAAAATGAAATAGATGCAGCCGAAAAAGAAAAAATTATCTCTGAGGCAAATATGTTGCAGGCTTTATGTTATTTCAATCTGCTTCGTTTGTTCGCACCGGCTTATGATAAGAATCCGAAAGCGGATGGAATAATCTTGAAAACGCGTGTAGGGGTGGAATTCCCGAAAAGAAGTTCCATTGCCGATTGTACGGATTTTATCCGTAACTTGTTGGTTGAGGCTGTCAAGGTTTCAGGTAAATCGGAACGGAACGGTTGGCTTTCTCAGACTGCTGGTTATTATATTCTTTCAGAGTTGGAAATGTATGCCGGCAATTACCGTGCAGCTGCTGAGTATGCAGAAAAGGTGATAGAAAAGGCGAAGGATGGTTGGTTTACAGAAAATGGGTATGCTCGTTTATGGGAGCAGGCTTCTTGCGAGGAGCGAATATTTGCATTCTTCATTTCTGCTCCAATTTACACAGGTTTGCAGTACGATGTGAAAGAAGGAGATTATCTGATGGTTTCTCCTAAGGTGGTGTTTGATGAGGCGGATTATCGTAAGAAGTATGCACTGTATCCATTTGAAATGGAGGGAAGTGAACGTGCTTTGTTGGGAAAATACAACAAGAACAACAAGGATGGTAAAGAGAATACCTATTTAAATACTTTCCGTTATGCGGGAGCTTACTATTTGGCAGCGGAAGCTTACAGCCGTTTGGATGGCCAGTCGGCTAAAGCATTGTCTACTATCAATCATTATCTGGAACTTTGTGGGGCTGAGCCATTGGCTGGCGACCTGCAGGGTAAGGAGTTGACCAAACGTATTCTTGCTGAAAAATTAAAAGAATTTGTAGGGGAAGGTGTAGCTTTCTTTGATTGTAAGCGAACTCACGACCAATTGCAACGTTGGAGTCGTTGGGGAACTCAGCAGGAGTCACTGGTCCGTTCCGGAGATTATCGCTGGACTTTCCCGATACCGGCTTCTGAATACAAATTCAACGGACAGGTTACTCAGAATGAAGGATGGCCGATTGACCGTAATAAATAACTCCTAATCTTATAAAAGAAATCAGATAATGAAAACAAGATATTTTATTTACCTGTTGGCATGGGTGGTCTTGACCTTATCGGCATGCAGCGATAAAAAGGACTTTGTAAAATGCAGTAATTACATCAGAATAACTACGCAGAGTGCGACTACATTTACCGAAGATTCTGAGAATCCGGTGATTGTTGACGTAATGTTGGCTTATACATTGACACGGGACGAAACGATTACTTTTGAGTTGCTGGATAATCAAGGAGATATTTTGTATATCGATACTCCCCAACTTAATTTTAAGGCAGGTGAAAAAGTGAAGCAGTTCCATGTCTATTCAAATAGAAAAAGCAGCTTGAGTGCACAGCAGGTGGTTGCTTTGAAGGTGAAGAATTTTACAGCTGAGGACATGTTGCCTTGGGAAGATGGAATCTTGCTGACAGTCAAGCCGGATGCTGATATTCCTGAATTGAATGAAGAACAACTTCAGATGATTGAGGGATATAAAAAGAATATGAATCTGGATATCCGACGGATGATGGGTAAACTGGCGTGCCATGTTCGTGTGGTATTCCCGATTGATGAGGTGGGTGCCGATGGTGAAACGGTGTTCTCTGATAAAGAAATCCAAGAATTTGATTCGGAATCCATCCTTACGTTGAGTGAGAAAGCTACTGCAAACCAGCCTATCTTGAAAATAGTAGATAATCCGATGGGATGGAGCTCTATTTTATGGAGTGTGTTGCAGAAAGAGATTGCTATTAACAATCAGGTTGGAACTTCTTTCCCTTCAGTAGTTGAGGCTGTTCATTATGAACCGACATCAGAAGAATTCCAGATCGCATTGGATAGTTTGATTGTACATGAAAATCAGAAGGTCGAGTTTACAGGTGCTGTTCCAGATGCGTACGGAAATATGATAACTGCTATTCCATTCATCTATTCGTTCAGTGCATGGAATCGTCAGTGGGATATGGCTCAGAAAGGAAGTACCGTCGACGTTGTGGTGAAGGATCCTTCAACGGGAGAAATCTTGTACACGGAACCGGAAACTCCAATGCAGTCGTTAATTGAACAAGGAATTACGTTGTCTCCTGATTATTATTTGGTATCTTCCGACATCACATCTGATAGTTGGAAAAGCGGAACTTGGAAAGCTCCTAAATCAAAGGTTGATTTTGAAAAAGGTACATGGAACTTCGAGTTCTCTTGGGATCACCAAAACTCTTCGGGATGGACTTTGGTAGAGGTTACTTACCAACTGCATCCGTTATCGGAGTAAGGCATATAAGAATGGATTCAGAAAGAAGGGTTCGTAAAGTGGAACTCCTTTCTTGAGAAGAAAAACATTCTATGATATTTAATTGTTATACGTAAAGGAAAGTTTGTGTTAATTCTGTCGCTGATGGTCTCTCGATTTTCATTGGGATGGAAACAGTGGCAGAATTGGCACATTTTTTATATAACCTAATACAACGTTAATGAAAAGACGAATGAAGCTTGCAAAAACTAAACGAATTTGGCTGCTGACCTTGCTGATTGGTTGTACGACGAATGGAGCTGTAGGACAGACAAGCAAAGACTTGGAAACTATAGATACCGAGATGCCGATGGAGAATCGGTCGGATATCTCATTGCCTGAAAATACAGTGGAAGGATGGCTTTCCAATGGATTGCATTATTTGATTATGCCCAATGAAACCCCGGCTCATACTACAGAGATGCGTTTGGTCATGCGGTTGGGTTCTGTGCAGGAAACTGAAGAACAGAAAGGAAGTGCCCATTTCTTGGAGCACATGGCTTTTGCAGGAACTCGGCATTTCCCAGAAAGAAAAATGGTGGAGTACTTGGAAGGACTCGGCATGAAATATGGTCGGGACATCAATGCTGTAACAGGATATGACCGTACCATTTTTATGTTGAGTGTGCCGATGTCGAAAGAAGATGAAACGGTCTTGGACAATACCTTGCTGATATTGAAGGATTGGTTGACCGATATCTCTTTTGAGGCGGCTCGTGCAGCGAAAGAACGTGGTGTGATATTGGAAGAGTTGAGAGGATATGATCATGGCGATGATTTCTATGATTTGAAAATCGGTCAGAATCAATTTGCTCATCGAATGCCTTTAGGTAGTTCGGAAGATATTCGGAGTATCGGTCGACCGAATTTGGTGGAATTCTATCAGAAATGGTATACTCCACAATTAGCAAGCATCGTAGTGGTGGGAAATGTTTCGCCACGGGAAGTGGAAGCACGTATCCGTTCGATGTTTGACGCCATTCCTGCCAAACCGATTCCTGATTATCGGACATATACACTTGATTACAAGAAGGGAATCCAGATGAAAGAACTTACGGATACCATGCCTCAAAAATCTGTTTTGGATTTGATGATACCGCATCCGTGCATAGTGGGTAGAAATTTGGATGCTACGGCTGCCAAAGAAACGGGAAATTTGTTGGTTGAGGCTTTGAACCGCCGTCTTATGATGTTGGAAATCCCTTGTAGTGTGTCGGACAATTGGTACTTGTCGGACAAGAATCATTTGGCTTTGACTTGCTATGGAACTTCTCGCGATTCCTTGCTTAACGTAGTTGAAAGTGTATCTTGCGAATTGAAGCGAATCATACGTGACGGATGGTGTTCACCTGAATTGAATGATTTGAAAGAGAGATTTACGGCCCGTATTTCTCCGTTGGATGCAGGACGCTCTTCTGTGGCTTTTTGTGATGATTTTGCTGACTATATCTTGTCTGGCGACCGTTACATTTATTCTGAAAAGGAAGTGGATGTGCTAAAGGACAAAATCAAGTCTGTCACCAGTCTGCAACTTTCGGAACGTTTGCAGGAGTGGTTGAAATGGAAGGAAGAGGCTTTTTTGGTAGCTTACAGTAATCATGCAGGAAAAAGTCAGACCATACAGCCGGAAGAGGTGTTGCGTGCTTGGGAAAAAGGACAAGAATGCGAACCGGCTGAATATACATACAGATCGGTAAAGGAGGAGGAAGAAAAGTTGGCTACACCGGCTTGCTTGACTGAAATGCATGCCTTTGATGCGTCAAAAATCGTTTCTGATACTCGTCTGAAACAAATTAAAGTACGAGATGTCCGCTTGGAGAACGGGTTGCGCATCTTGTTGCGTAATACTCCCGATGGAAGCAATACGTTGTTGTTTGAATTGGTAGGAAGAGGAGGTACAGCTGATGTTTCGCCCGAACGTTATTATGCGTTGGAAGGTACTGCCGGATTCATCGAAATGGGAGGAATATCCAAAGTGAATTATGATACATTGACTACGTACACTTGTCAGGAAAATGTCTTGGTAAATGTTACTTTAGGTCATTATTGGCATGGCTTGCTGGGTACTGCCTCAGCCGACAAGTCGAGAGAATTGTTTAATCTGATTTATGAAAAGATACATCATCCGGAATTGCGTTATGAGGATTTCGAAGAAATCAAGAAGGATGAATTGGAATCTTTCGGTGAAGAAACTTTATTGGGTAAACTCATGCATCAGGCGACGGATCGAATGTTGTCCAATCGTTTGGACTCGTTGGCCGGAAATATTCCTGCGGTTTGTTATCGTAAGCGTACCGTTTCCGATGTCCAGTCAATGAATCTGGACGAAATCGGTGCTTTTTATCGTAACCTGTTTGCTGAGCCGAAAGGTACTACCTTGATTGTGACAGGGGACTTTAAGGAAGAAGCGGTTCTCGAGCAACTGGTCGCAACTTTTGGTCGCATGCAGTCGCCTGCTGAAAAGGCTATGGATGTGGTTGAAATACCGGTACCTGCCGTTGGACCTTATGTAGAAGGTTTTGCGGGTGGTAATGATACACAGACTATATTGGAATATGTATTTACAGGAAACCATATTCCTTCTCTGAAGGGAGGTATGACATTGAAGTTGATGCGTGATATCTTGCAAAATCGTGTACTGAGCGTTCTGCGTGAACGAGAAAATATCGTTTATTCACCTTATGTCTCTTTATTCTATAATGGTGAGCCGCGTAACAATTTCTATTTCGACCTTTCTTTGTCGGTAGATAGTGCAAATACAAAACGCGTGGACAGCTTGGTGAAGGAGATTGTTGCCGATTTGCGTAAACATCCTGTGAGTCAAGAAGAATTGGGAAATCTGAAACGTTCCTTCCGTGTCAATAAACGTCAGGTATTGACAGAAGAAGCAGCTACCGACTGGAGAAAGACGATTTCATTGATGCTGCAGAACGGAGAATCGTTGGAAGACTTCAATGACTACGATGCCCGTCTGGATGAAATTACGCCGGAAGAGATTCGTCAAGCTTTTGAAAAGTATCTGGACCCACAAAAGAATATAATATTGTATATCGGAAAACATCAACTTTATGATTAAGAAAATAACCGTATTGGCTGCCTTGTTCCTTACTCTTTGCTGGACCTTGCAGGCACAAAATGTAAATAAGAGAATGTATGTGCTGTACGATGCACAAGGTAAAGAAATCACTTATCCTCAGTTGGTGAAGGAATTGGCAAAGGCAGAAGTGGTATTCTTGGGAGAAATCCATAATTGCAGTGTAACTCACTGGCTGCACCTTCAGTTGGTTCAGTCGCTTTATGGCATCCATGAGAAAGATCTGACCATCGGAGCGGAAATGTTTGAAGCCGACAATCAGTTGCTGGTTGATGAATATTTAAAGTCACAAATCAATTTTGAACGTTTTGAAGCCGAAACGCGCTTGTGGCCTAACTATTCCACCGATTACGAACCGATTTTATATTTCGCCAAAGAACATCATATTCCTTTTGTCGCTACCAATGTTCCCCGTCGTTATGCGAATGTTGTGAAGGAAAAGGGATTGGAATATTTGGATTCTCTTTCAGATGAGGCCAAACGTTATTTGCCTGAACTGCCTATCTCCTTTACGTTCGATTCAGAGAAAGAAGGCATGTTCTCCATGATGCGTATGATGGGAGGAAAGGAAACGGACACCAAGCAATTGGCTCAAGCACAGGCTATCAAAGATGCTACGATGGCGTGGTTTATTGCCAAAACATTTCGTGGACATTTTATCCATTTGAATGGTTGCCTCCATTCTGATATGGGGGGAGGTATTTTACCTTATTTGGAACAGTATCGTCCAGGTACGGTGACAAAGACCTTATGTACCGTTCATCAAGAAGATATCGATCAATTGGATGAAATAAACCTGGGTCGGGCCGATTTCTATATTTGTGTTCCTGAAGACATCACTCGCACCTATTGATTGACGACATTGAAACAGAAATAAAAAACGCGGAATTGAAAGAATCATTCTTTCAATTCCGCGTTATATTTTACACCTGTTCCAGGTATTCTGTTTAGAGAGGAATGTATTCTACGAATGCTTCCATCGCTTCATAAGAAGCGAGACCTAAATCACAATACAAGTTGGCAGTGCCTCTGTTTCGGTCTTCACTGCGTTGCCAGAACAAACGTTCATCGTTGCCTAAGAATGGAGCACTTTCCATCTGTGATTGATGCTTCAAGATAGAATTACGTTTTGCACGCAATTCTTCAGGACTTAAAGGAATGCACATTTCAATGTTTTCGATTTCCCATTCAGCCCAAGCACCACGATACATCCAAATACGACAATCTTTCAACCATTCAGCTCCCGCTTTCTTTTCTTCATCTATAGCAGCGAATACCGCATCTGTACATACACGGTGTGTACCATGTGGGTCGGCAAGGTCGCCGGCTACATAAATCTGATGAGGTTTCACTTCACGCAATAGATTCAGAACGATTTCTACATCCGGTTCACTGATTGGATTCTTTTCAATCTTTCCAGTTTCATAGAAAGGAAGATCCAAGAAGTGACAGCGGCTAAGTGGAATGTTGTTGTAAGTACATGCTGTACGTGCTTCGCCACGGCGTATCAGACCTTTTATAGTCAGGATATCGCGTGTATCCATATCGCCTTCTTTCTTTTCAGACAAGAATTTTTTGATTTCAGCATATTTGTTGCGAATCGTTTCGTTTTGATTTTCATCGAACAACTGGTTGAAACCATTGATGAAATGCATGAAGCGTACCACTTCTTCATCGCCTACGGCAATGTTTCCAGAAGTCTGATAAGCAACGTGTACTTCATGTCCTTGTTGTACCAAACGTCTTAAGGTACCTCCCATGGAGATGACGTCATCGTCAGGGTGAGGCGAGAAGATGACCACTCGTTTGGGGAATGGTGTAGAACGTTCCGGACGATAAGTGTCATCGGCATTTGGTTTGCCGCCTGGCCAGCCGGTAATGGTATGCTGCAAATCATTGAATATTTTGATATTCACATTGTATGCAGAACCATACAGTGCCAAGAGTTCGCTCAAGCCATTCTCGTTATAGTCCTTATTGGTCAATTTCAAGATCGGCTTTTCTACGGTTTGGCACAACCATACGATAGCACTTCGTATCAGTTTATTGTTCCATTCGCAGTTGGTAACCAGCCAAGGACGCTGGATACGGGTGAGGTGAGCAGCTGCTGAAAGGTCAATGCAGACCACAGCATTGGTATGTAATTGGAGGTATGAGGCTGGCAATGTATCCACGACCTTTCCTTCTACGGCTTTACGGATGATGTCTGCTTTTTCTTCGCCCCAAGCTAACATATATACTTTACGGGCAGCCAGAATGGTACTTACTCCCATTGTGATGGAGCAAGGAGGCAGATTATCTACTCCTAAGTTGCGAGATGCTTCTGAACGAGAAGCCGAATCAAGAAGAATCAGACGGGTCGTTGAACTGGCTTGAGAACCAGGTTCATTCATTGCAATGTTTCCTTCACGTCCTATTCCCATAAGAACGATGTCAATGCCTCCGAAAGTCTGAATACGTTGTTCATACAGGCGGCAATGTTCTACAATCGCTTCTTGAGGGATGCTTCCATCCATAGTGAATACATTCTGGTGGTCAATGTCTACTTCGTCAAGGAAGAGTTTCATTAACTGGGCCTGAGTGCTTCCTGCCCCTTCAGTCAAAGGGTAGAATTCATAAAGATTGAATATAACGACATTGCGGAAGCTGATACCTTCGTTTTTATGGCGGCGTACCAGTTCAGCAAATAAAGTACGTAAAGAGGTGCCTGTTCCTACTCCAATGGTACAGAACTTGCCTTCTCTTTGGCGGTCTTGAATTTTTGCAATGATTTCACTTGCAATCTGTGTCGTACCTTCCTCGATTGTTTCGTAGATATTGGTTGTTATCTTTTCAAAACGAGTCAGTACGGAGCGTTCAACAGCATTTTCCGGTCGATAATAACGGGGTGACACACTGTTCAGTGATATTTGAGAGCTTAAATTAGTTCTCATAAGAGGTGCCCCTCCTTGGGCAAGAAATTACAAATTGTTTTTTTCGATGTCTTTGAAGTACTTGTATGTACCAACTTTCAGTTCAGCTGTAGCTGCTTCGTCACATACAATGATACCGTGCTGGTGCAACTGAAGAGCGCTGATAGTCCACATCTGAGTGATACCACCTTCTACTGCATGCTGCAAAGCACGTGCTTTGTTATGACCGTTACAGATGATCATTACTTCCTTTGCAGAAAGAACGGTGCCAACACCAACAGTCAAAGCTGTTTTAGGAACTTTGTTCACGTCGTTTTCAAAGAAACGAGAGTTAGCGATGATAGTATCTGTAGTCAAAGTCTTTACACGAGTACGTGAGTTCAAAGAAGAACCCGGTTCGTTGAATGCGATGTGGCCGTCAGGACCGATACCACCCATGAACAAGTCAATACCGCCGATTTCAGCGATTGCTTTTTCATAGTTAGCACATTCTTCTTCCAAGTTTTCAGCGTTACCGTTCAAGATATGTACGTTTTCTTTCTTGATGTCGATGTGGTTGAAGAAATTGTTCCACATGAATGAATGGTAGCTTTCTGGATGATCTACTGGTAAACCTACATATTCGTCCATGTTGAAAGTTACTACATTCTGGAAAGAAACTTTACCCTGTTTGTTCAATTCAATCAAGGCTTTGTACATACCCAGAGGAGAAGAACCTGTAGGGCATCCCAAAACGAATGGTTTTTCAGCTGTAGGGTTTGCTGCATTGATTTTACTTGCTACATAATTAGCAGCCCAATTGGAAATAGCCTGATAATCCGGCTCAATAATTACTCTCATGGTTTTTGTTTTTAGTTAATATAATAATGTTCTTGATTTCGGAAACTTTAAGTATAAATTAAAGTATACCTTATTGCAAAGGTATTAATCATAAAGTAGAAAGACAAATAAAAAACATAATTTATTGTCAATTTACGTGACCTGTCGCAATGGTTGGCAGTCTCTGCTTTCCTGGTCTCTTTGCTGAGGAAACGGGAGCCTTTCTCCTTTATTCCATCCTTTTGCGGAGAACATCTTGCAATCTATTTATTTAAAACAAATTAGAAGGTGGATTTCCCTATATTTCGGATAAGGTTTTATTTTTTATTATATCTTTGCACATCATTCGAAAAGACATTAATTATGAAGTTTAAGACCCTTTTTATTTCCATTCTTTTAGGCTGTCTGGGTATCTTTACTGTTTCTGCCCAGCAACGTTATCCTAAACGTGAATTCCGTGGCGCTTGGATTCAATGTGTAAACGGACAATTCCAAGGAATGTCTACAGCTCAGATGAAAAGTTCTTTAATCAGCCAACTTAATAGTTTGCAGGGGGCTGGTATCAATGCCATCATTTTTCAGGTCAGAGCGGAAGCCGATGCCCTGTATCGTTCTTCTTTTGAGCCTTGGAGTCGTTTCCTTACCGGAACGCAAGGGGTAGCACCTTCTCCTTCTTGGGATCCTCTGCAGTTTATGATTGTAGAGTGTCATAAAAGGGGGATGGAACTGCATGCATGGATTAATCCTTATCGTGCGAAGACGAAAGGTACTTCCGTGCTTTCATTGAAGCATCCGTATGTGAAACATCCGGAATTGTTCGTGGAATACGACGGACAGCTTTATTTTGACCCGGGATATCCTGAATCCAGACAATATATCTGTAAAATCGTGAAGGATATCGTGACTCGTTATGATGTGGATGCCATTCACATGGACGACTATTTTTATCCTTATCCGAATCCAGGGTTGAAATTCAATGACGATGTCAGCTTTGCTGCTTATGGAAGAGGTTTCAGTAATCGTGCCGACTGGAGACGTTATAATGTGGATGTGTTGATAAAGGAGTTGCATCAGACTATTCATGCTTGCAAGCCTTGGGTCAAGTTCGGAGTGTCTCCGTTCGGAATTTATCGCAACAAGAAAAGTGATGCCAATGGTAGTGCCACTAACGGACTCCAGAATTACGATGACTTGTATGCTGATATCTTGATGTGGGTGAACAACGGTTGGGTAGATTATAACATTCCTCAGATTTATTGGGAAATCGGTCATCGTGCTGCCGATTATGATACGTTGATTCGTTGGTGGGCAAAGAATGCATCTGCTCGTCCGCTTTATATCGGACAGGATGTATTGCGTACTGTCTCAAAACCGGATTTGCAGCGTCCTGAACACAATCAGATGATGGCGAAATACCGTTTGCAACGTTCTCTCCCTACCGTACAGGGAAGTTGCCAGTGGTATGCAGCTGCGGTGGTGAATAATGTAGGTGGATACCGTGATATGCTTGTCAGCGAGTATCATAAGTATCCTGCGCTGATGCCTACTTCTCCATTTATCGATGATAAGGCTCCTAAAAAGGTGCGCAAGGTGAAGGATGTTTGGACGGAAGATGGATTTATTCTTTTCTGGACTGAACCGAAGGCGGAAGATGAAATGGACCGTGCCGTACAATATGTGGTGTACCGTTTCAATCGGAATGAGTCGGTCAACTTGAACGATCCGTCGCACATTGTAGCCATCACACGCAATACTTTCTATAAATTGCCTTACGAGAACGGCAAGACAAAATACCGTTACGTAGTGACGGCTTTGGATAGACTTCATAATGAATCTAAACCAGCTTCAAAGAAGTTGAAATTATAACTGATTCGTGAGAATATAGCAAGAGCTGCCTTCATAGGAAAAGATGGAATCATCTGACCTGTTGAGGCAGCTCTTTTTTATTTTGTCCGATGAAGTATTTCTTAAAAATACATTCGGCTGGATTCTTTCTTGGGAATTTTCTTTCTCCTCCTCCAGTATGGAATGGATAAAAGGAGCATTTGAATAGAAAGACTCCTTAAAATTTTTATGAACACGGTTTATTGCATATCCACCACCAATTCTGCCTTGATAGGGAAATGGTCGGATGGGGTACGAGCTTGATAGGCTTTGATGTCGATTTCTTTTGGACAATCTCTGGCATCTTGTTTTTCACCGGTACCGATGATGCTGCGGTAAGTATCGGTCAAGACTCCGTATTTCTTCACTTTGAAAACAGGAGAGAGGAAGATGTGGTCTATTCTGCTTTCGGTAAAGCTGTTCGGGTCGAATGAACTGAAAGTTCCGTTGAGTGCATAGCGGAATTCAGCAGCTTCATAGGAATCTTTCAAAAGGCCTTTGCTGACAAATGCTTCGTACGACTTATGGGTTTGGTCTACATTGAAATCACCGGTCAGAATAGCTGGAAGATTTTTTCCTTTTCTTAATTCTATCATCTTGTCCTGTACCAAGAAAGCACTTTGTACGCGGGCATTTTTCCCGATGTGGTCCATGTGGAGGTTGAAAAACAGGAATTCAAATCCGGTATCTTTGCATTTGAAGTGTCCCCAGCTGCAGATACGTGGCAATACGGCATCCCATCCTTTGCTTGGTACATCTGGAGTTTCAGAAAGCCAAAAGTCGCCTTTGTCTACCACTTCAAATTTGTCTTTACGGAAGAAGATGGCAGAATGCTCTCCTCGTTCTTTTCCGTCATCGCGTCCTACGCCTATGTAGTCATAGTCGGGTAGGGCATTTTTCATGTCTTTCAATTGGTGGATGAAGCATTCTTGCGTGCCGAATATGTCAAAGTCGTGGTATTGTACCATGCTTGCTATAACCGGATAGCGCTTTCCCCATCCGTTACCTCTCAAAGAATCTCCGCCATTGGCGTTTCTTAAATTGAATGTAGCAACATTGAAATGGGTGGGTTGCACTTGTTGACAGCTGCAGAAGGTTACTACAGCCAGTAGGAACATTAAAAGATGTCTGGTTTTCATATTTTCTTTTATTTGATTTGAGTAAAACAATATTCTTGTCAAAATTACATTATTTTATTCAAAAATGAAGCCTGAATGTTTTAGATTCTTATCGGAGGATATGGTTGTAAAACGCACCAAGCTCCCTTCCAATAAGATGATAGGGAGCTTGATGAGTTTTTGTATCTTGTATGTGTAAGTGTGTGTAACTTATCGGATGTGCTTGCGGATTTTGTTCAGATAAGCATGCATGCCGACTTCATCCTTCTTGTCGATTATCTCCAACAGTTCTTCCAGTTCAGTGCGGATTTGTGCCACTTGGTCGTGTGTATGGGGATTGAATAGGATTTCTTGTAATAAGTAATCGTCCTCGTTCAATACACCTTGGGCTATTTTCAGGTGACGTTTGAATGTCGTTCCCGGTGCGTCTTGATGCTTCATGACTGCGGCGAAGACGAAGGTCGAAACGAAGGGAATGGAGAGTGAATAAGCTACGGTTTCATCGTGTTCATGGAACGTATATTCACATATATTCAATCCGAGTCGACGGTAGAGGTCTCTGAAGAATACTCTTCCCAGGCAGTCTCCTTCGGTGATGATGATGGCATTTTCTGAACTGAGCTTGTCTAAGTTGGCAAAAGTCGGTCCGAACATTGGATGCGTGGATACATAGCGGAAGCCGCTCGCTTCATAAAACTCTTTCAGTCCGTTCTTTACCGAAGCGATATCACTTAAGATGCAATCTGTCGGCAGATAAGGAAGAACGCGTTTGAATGCTTCCAATGTATACTTGACGGTTGCGGCATTGATAACCAATTCCGGTTTGAATTCACGAATCTCTTCTAAGGAAGTGAACCGGTAACAATTGTACATGAAGCGCAACCGTTTCGGGTCAATGTCATAGACTGCTAATTCGTGTTCAAAGCTCAGCACATCGCTGAAGAAAGAGCCCATTTTTCCGGCTCCTAAAATTAAAATTCGCATGGCTTCGGTTTATTGGTTGATGATTTCCATTTGCTGGCGGACGCTTTCTTCATGAATCGCTTCAAATACATTTCTTACGAATTCACTGTCCATGCCGCAAAGACTTCCTTGTGCTCCTCGTTTGTCGAGAATTTCATTGTATCTGCCTGTTTGTAAAATGGTCATGCCATGTTCTTTCTTGAAGGTACCAATTTCACGGCAAACTCTCATTCGTTTGGCCAACAGTTCAATGATGGCGTTGTCACAGTCGTCAATTTGGCTTCGCAATTCTCTCAGATTTTCTGTAGATTGGTGTTCGGAACGGATGACAAGCAGATTCAAGATATAGTCTAATACTTCTGGAGTAATCTGTTGGGAAGCATCACTCCAAGCACAGTCTGGATTGCAGTGTGATTCAATGATTAATCCGTCCATGCCGAGATCCATCGCTTGTTGGCAGAGTGGTGCGATCAGTTCACGTTTCCCTCCGATATGACTTGGGTCGCAGAGAATCGGCAGGTTGGGAATGCGGCGGCGTAATTCGATAGGAATATGCCATTGAGGTAGATTTCTATAGAACTTCTTGTCGTACGATGAGAATCCTCGGTGAATGGCTCCGATGCGTTTTAATCCGGCATTGTTGATGCGTTCCATTGCACCGATCCATAATTCCAAGTCGGGACTGACCGGATTCTTTACAAAGATAGGAATATCTACTCCTTTCAAGGCATCGGCCAAATCTTGAACGGCAAAAGGATTAGCAGTCGTGCGTGCACCGACCCATAAGATGTCAATGCCAGCCTTCAGGCATTCGTATACATGTTTGGGAGTGGCAACTTCTGTAGAAACATACATGCCGGTCTGTTCTTTTACTTCTTTCAGCCAAGCCAGTCCTTCTACGCCGACTCCTTCAAAACCTCCCGGTTTGGTACGTGGCTTCCAAATGCCGGCACGGAATATTTTAACCCCTTTTTGGGCCAATTGTTGAGCGGTTGATAATACCTGTTCTTCAGTCTCAGCACTGCAGGGACCGGAGATGATTAAGGGGCGTTCTTCTGATACGCCTTCTAATTTGATAGGTTCAAGTTCGAGTTCCATCTGATATAAGTTCTATTTTATGATATATTTTTCTTGATTCTTTCTAGTGCTTCCGCCAGCTTATTTTCATTGGCGCAGAGAGAGATACGGATGTATCGCTTTCCGTTGCTTCCGAAAATAAAGCCGGGAGCAATGAACACATGGGCTTGTTGCAATAGTTTTTCGGTCAGTTCCTCCACTTCTTGGTAGCAGTCGGGGATTCTTCCCCAAAGGAACATGCCTACCTGTTCTTTATCGAAGCTGCAGTGAAGTTCCTTCATGATGTTTTCCGCCAATTTTCTACGATGACTATATACTTGGAAGTTGGCTTCTTCATGCCATTCTTCGCTGTTGTGATAAGCTTCGGCTGCTGCCAGTTGCAGGGGGCGGAAGGTTCCCGAATCAATGTTGCTCTTTATCTTTAAAATCCACTGGATGAAAGTGGAATTGGTAGCAAGCATTCCTACCCTCCATCCGGGCATATTGTGGCTTTTACTCATGGAGTTGAATTCAATGCAGCATTCTTTCGCACCGGGAACTTTAAGAATGCTCAAGGGCTTGTGATTCAGGATAAAGCTGTACGGATTGTCGTTGACAATTACAATGTTATGACGCTGTGCAAAATCCACCAGCTTTTCAAACAAGTCCATGGTTGCATTGGCTCCCGTAGGCATATTCGGGTAATTGGTCCACATAATCTTAACCTTTGACAGGTCCATCTTTTCCAATTCTTCAAAATCAGGATACCAATGATTGTTCTCACAAAGGTTATAGTAAACGATTTCGCTTCCCAGAATCTGATTCAACGAAGTGTATGTCGGGTATCCGGGATTGGGAACCAGTACCTGTTCTCCTGGATTCACTAAAGCGAGGGTGACATGCAGGATTCCCTCTTTCGAGCCAATGAGCGGCTGGATTTCTGAATTCGGATCTAAATCGACGTCATACCATCGTTTGTACCAGTCGGCCATGGCGGTTCTCAATTCAGGTATTCCTGAAGTCGGCTGGTAGCCGTGTGAGTCTTTCCGGTGGGCACTTTGGCAAAGTGTATCGATGGTCTTTGGAGATGGAGGCATGTCTGGGCTTCCGATTCCTAAACTGATGACGTCTTTTCCCTCTGCATTCATTTGGGCGACTTCCTTCAGTTTGCGGCTGAAATAGTACTCATTTACGTTGCTCAGTCTTTCAGCCGGTTGTATTTTATAAAGTAGATTGGTCTTCTGCATATTCTCCTAAAATTTTAAGTTCTTGCGTCAAAGGTGTGACGGCATCTATGGCTTGTTTGTAGCGTAGGTAATCGGAAAACAGGATGTCTACGTAAAACTGATATTCCCATTCACGGCCGATGATGGGCAGTGATTGTATCTTTGTCAGATTGATGTGGTAAAATGAAAAGATGGATAATACTTGTGACAAGCTTCCTTCTGTGTGAGGAAGGCAAAAAACGATGGTAGCCTTGTTGATTTCAGACCGTTTTCTCAATTCGGTGGCTTTCCAAGGGTCACAAGCTATCAGGAAACGGGTGAAATTATGCTTGTTCGTTTCAATGCCTTCTTGCAGCACTTTCATTCCATATAGTCCGGCTGCGTACTTTGAACAGATGGCAGCATGTCCTCGCAGTTGTTCCCGCTTGATGCGTGAAGCACTTCGTGCGGTATCTTCCGACTGGACGACTTTCATGGTTGGGTGATGCTGAAGGAAATCTCGGCATTGTGCCAAGGCTACCGGGTGAGAATTGACTTCCTTCAAGTCGTCCCAGTCATCTTCTGGCAGACAGACCAAGCTGTGACAAATGCGTAATCTTTGTTCGCCTATGATGGTAGAACCACTGTCTTTAAGTAGTCCGTAGTTATGCAGCAGACTTCCGGCAATGGTGTTTTCAATGGCTATCATCCCTAAGACATGATTGTCTTGCTTCATTTCTTGGAAGACTTCTTCAAATGTTCTGCAGCAAATCAATTCAATATCTTCGTCTTTAAAGTATTTGTGAGCGGCAATGTCATGATAAGAACCTAAGTCGCCTTGTATTGCAATTCTTTTCATCAGCAATCTGTTTAAAAAAGAAAAGGTCCCACTTCATAATGAAGCGGGACCTTTTATATGATTCAATAATAAAAATAAATCTTGTTATGGTATGCATACGAACTCCCGCTTCACTTCATTGCTAAAGTAAAAGTAATAATAGAAGTATGATGCAAAATTTTTCATTTCTCTTGTTTTTGATTGATTTCTTTATTGCAAATGTAAAGTATTTCTTGAAAAGATTCAAAGAAAAAGGCAGTTTTTTCTTTGAATCTTTTTTTTATCGTGTTTATTTCATTTAATTTGTGATTGGAGTGGTGAAGAACCATTGTCTATCCTTTGATGCTATGAATTTGCATCTTAACCTGAATTGTTATAACTAATTCTATTCATATTATATTATAAATCATAAAACTATGAAATACAATTTTGATCAAGTAATTGACCGTACTGGAACCGATGCCATTAAACTGGAAGGAATGAAAGAAATATGGGGACGCACAGATCTTCTGCCATTGTGGGTTGCCGATATGGATTTCGCTACTCCTCCTTTTGTCCTTGAGGCTATCCAGCGTCGCTGTGAGCATCCCATTTTAGGTTATACGGCGAAAACTGAAGCGTATTATCAATCAATTGTAAATTGGGTACGGGATCGGTATGGTATGGAAATTACATCTGAAGAGTTGAATTTCGTTCCGGGTATCGTGGCTGGTCTGGGTATGGCAATCAATTGCTTTACAGAGCCTGGTGATAAAGTCATGATCATGCCTCCTGTGTATGGACCTTTCTTCTGGTTGAATAGCCGGAACGGTCGTGAGATAGTGGAATGTCCTATGATTCTTGAAGATGGACATTACCGTATGAACCTGGATTTCTTGCGCTCTCATGAAGAGAATGTGCGTCTTTTGATTCTTTGCAATCCTCACAATCCGGGTGGAGTAGTATGGAAGAAAGAAGAACTTGAAGAGTTGGCAGATATATGTGCCGAGAATAATATTCTGGTCTTCTCCGATGAAATTCATGCAGATTTGACGTTGCCACCATACAAACATCTGCCTTTTGCCATGGTCTCAAAGAAAGCACGCAATAATTCGATCACCTTCATGGCTCCCAGCAAGGCTTTTAACATGCCGGGATTGGCAGCATCACATACCATTATATTCAATAAGGTGTTACGTAAGCAGTTTGAGACCTATTTGGCTGCGGGTGAATTGAATTTCGGACATCTCTTTGCCTTTGAAGCTGTCAAAGCAGCGTATGCTCATGGAACGGAGTGGTTGGATCAATGTTTGGAATATATTGTGAAGAATATCGATTACGTGGAAGATTTCTTAAAGACTCATACTCCCAAAATTAAAGCGATGCGCCCTCAGGCTTCTTTCTTGGTATGGTTGGATTGCCGTGAAATGGGAATGACTCAAAAGGAATTGAATGACTTTTTCGTTGAGGAGGCAGGGTTGGCTTTGAACGATGGAGAGTCTTTCGGAAAAGAAGGTATTGGCTTTATGCGATTGAATGTTGCTTCTCCTCGTTCGGTTATGGAACAAGCGATGCGTCAGTTGGAAGCTGCTTACAAAAAGCGTTTTACCGAATAGTTTCTATGGGCAGGAAGCGTTCAGAACATTCAGTAGAGAATGCTTGAACGTTAGTTCTGAGTAGTAAACTCTTTCCAACATCTTTTAAGAGGGGATGTTTGACGATATATTGAATAAGAGAAAGGCTGGATCCGGTAAGAATCCAGCCTTTCTTATTTTTTCATCGTGAAATCTATAGAGAGACTTGAATGCATTTTAATAAATGCCCGTCTTGGGTTGCTCAAAATTGTTATAGTTTCCACTCAATTGGTTCTCTGCTTCAGGATTCATTTCGATATACTTCTTCATGTCCTCTATAGAACCTTTTTCATCGCCTTTCAACAATTTGGCACGTCCACGCTCTTTGTATAATTCGGCATTGTTCGGAATTAATTCGATAGCCTCATCAAAAGAGTTGATGGCTTCTTCTGCTTTTTTCTGTTTTAATAGAATATTGCCTTTCAATAAATAAGCTTTCACATTGAAAGGATTTAAGGAAATGACCTGTTCCAAGCAAGCGAGACCTTCTTCAATGTGATCAAATTGGGCTTCTATTTCACCTTTGACTACCAATGCGTCTTCGTTGGACTCATCTTTAGAGAGAATCACGTCAATATCTTTCAAGGCTTCTTTGGCTTGTCCCATTTCCATCAGCGTTTCTGCACGGAGTAGGTAGGCCTCAATGAAATCTTCATTGCAGCTGATGGCTTTTGTAAGCATGACAATTGTTTGCAGAAAATCTTTCAGCCCTTTGGCTGCTTTAGCGGCTAAATAATAGCCTGCTTGGTTCTTGTCGTCCAACGTGATGATTTTCTTGCAGGTTTGATCCATGCAGGTATAGTCTTCTTGTAAGAAGCACACGTTTGCCAAGGCAAGAAGAATTTTACAATTCTCTGGCTCTATTTCACTTAAGCGGGTATAAAGTTTTCTCCCTTCTTCTATTTCACCGGTTGTGACGTATGCGTTGGCCAAGTATTCCATGGTCTCAACGTCTTCTTTTATAGCGGTGGCTTCTTTTAAACATTTGATGGCATAAGCATATTGATGCATGTTGCGTGCACGGATGCCATCGTATTTCAATATCTCAAAATTCTTTTTGTCTTGTTTTTCCTGTTGGCTGATATCTGAGTTCTTGCTGCCAAATAAGGATGAAAATAATCCCATGTCGTTCTTAGATTAATTAGTATGATTGCAAAGATATAATAAAGAAATGACAAGCAATGATTTCGCAGGAAGAATGTTGAGGCTTAGGGTAACTCAGATAGGGTTTTGGGTCGTTTTTTTGGGGGGCGGCAACGGTGGAAGTAAATGAGGCGCTCCCGCATGAGGTCTTCCGCTGTCAGGTTGAAGGGAGAAGTCGGATTCCTTTCATGTAGTGAGGAGATTGTTATCTGGTTAATTTCAATTATTTGCAATGATTAACTTGTCAGTTGGATGTGACTTGATTAAAATATGTATTTTTGTGAAAATTACTATTTGGCAAATTTTTGCCCTTTAATAACTTATGATAGAATGAAGAAACTTTTTATGATTCTAAGTGCGCTTTTTGTATGCCATGCCATGCAGGCGCAGTATTTTTGTACCACTCCCAATACAGAATTGCACTATGTGAATTATGATGGAGCAGGTCAGAGTGTTTCCAATGTTACGGCTTCTGTTCAGAACATTGAACAAAAGAATGGAGAGGTAATAGCCGATTATCTCTGTAAAATTGTGACCAACAAGGCGAAAGGAAATACTTCTTATTCGTTGATTCGGTGGACTTGCGATGGTGACAAGACCATCTGTGAGGAAGATTTGCTCTATGGTGTCTATATCGATAAAGATATGGATCCAAGTAAATACGATGCGGCTGCACGTATGAAGATGATGGATGAACTTAAATACAAAGGCGACAATACATTCACTTTGGTGGATGGCTCACAAGCAGGTACGGCTTTGCCTGATCGTTATTACAAACTGTTGGATGGTCTTGTTAAAAAGGAATATACAATTTCCGGCGGATCTTATATGGGTCGTGAAACGGTGAGTACTACGGGTGGAAAGTATAACTGCATCAAGATTTCGTACTTGAAACGCACCAAGGTGGTTTTGAAGAAGACCGATCAGCGCATTGTGGAATGGTATGCTAAGGGAGTAGGCTTGGTCAAGTCTGAAACGTATAATATGAAGGGAGATTTGGATGGTAAGACTTTATTGGTAAAAGTGGTACATAATTAATCTCTCAGAAATTCATCGAACGTCAGTGAGATGGTAAAAATAAACCGTCCTATCCAACGGAGAATGTTGGGATAGGGCGGTTTATTTATAGAAAATAGTTGCTTCCGCTGTTATTAAATGATTTCGATACCTTGCTCTTGACAGAGTTTTAAGCTGAGTTCCTTCAACTTGAACTTTTGGATTTTTCCACTGCCGGTCATTGGGAATTCTTTAACGAAGAAAATGTACTTCGGAATCTTGTAACGAGCAATCTTTCCCATGCAGAATTCACGAACATCGAACTCGTTGAGAGTACATCCTTCGTGTAAAATGATGAATGCTCCTACAGCTTCTCCATATTTTTTAGAAGGAACACCTGCTACCTGTACGTCCTTGATGGCAGGTATTTGGTATAAGAACTCTTCAATTTCACGTGGGTAGATATTTTCTCCGCCTCGAATAATCATATCCTTAATACGTCCGGTAATGCGGTAGTTTCCGTTTTCGTCTTTGATACCTAAATCACCTGAATGTAAGAATCCATTTTTGTCTATCACTTCTTGGGTAGCTTGTGGATTCTTGTAATAACCTTTCATGGTATTGTAGCCACGGTTACACAGCTCTCCTTGTACTCCGGTTGGACATTCCTCTCCCGATTCGGGGTCGATGACTTTTACTTCAGTAAATTCAAAGCTGCGTCCTACGGTATTGCAGCGTACCTCAAAAGGATCTTCGATACGGGTATGTGTCATGCCTGGAGAGGCTTCCGTTAAACCGTATACACTGGTTATTCGCATGAACATTTTACTTTCTACCTGTTTCATCAGCTCGATAGGACAGAGTGCACCAGCCATGATACCGGTTCGCAGGCAAGAAAGGTCGAACATGTCAAACATCGGATGGTTTAATTCTGCGATGAACATGGTAGGGACACCGTAAAGAGCCGTACACCGTTCTTTGTGGATGGATGCCAGAACAAGCAGCGGATCAAATCGTTCTACCATAACTTGTGTACATCCGTGCGTCAGGCAGTTCATCGTAGCCAAAACGATGCCGAAGCAATGGAATAAAGGAACGCATACGCACAACTTGTCTTCTCCTGTGAACTTCATGTGTTCTCCGGTCAGGAATCCATTGTTGGCGATATTGTAATGAGTGAGCATGACTCCTTTGGGAAATCCCGTGGTTCCTGATGTATATTGCATGTTCACCGTATCGTGGCAGTTGACTTCCTTTTTAGCATCTTCCAGAATTTGATCGGAAATGTTGTTTCCTAACAAAAGTATCTCAGGCGTATTGTACATCCCTCGAAATTTTTCTTGTCCGATGTAGATGACGTTTCGCATATGAGGAAAGCGTTTGCTCTTCATGTGTCCACGCTGGAAAGTCTTCAATTCCGGCAGCATCTTATAAGTCATTTCAACAAAGTTGCTGTCTTTCTCTCCATTGACGATGCATAAGGTATGCATGTCTGAGTTTTGGCAAAGATACTCCAGCTCAGCTTGTTTGTAATTGGTATTTACAGTGACAGCTACAGCACCGATTTTAGCACATGCATACAAGAAGGTCAGCCAGTCGGGCACATTTCCGGCCCAAATGCCAACGTGGGTCCCATGACCTACTCCGATAGCGAGCAAGCCTTTGGCCATGTTGTCAACACGTTTGTTGAACTGTTGCCATGTAAAGCGTAAATTTCGGTCGGAATAGACAATGTATTCTTTATCGGGAGTCGTTTGTGCCCAGTATTCCAACCATCCCCCTAACGTTCTTTCTGATAATTGTAACATAATGCTTCAGTGTTAAATAGGAGTATAAATGACGGCTAAAATACGGGCTGCTTCACCTTGGTAAGCATGTACATGATGGGGAACGATTGAATCATAGTAAATAGTATCCCCTTCTTCCAGAATATACGTGTGCATTCCGTAGTTGACTTCCATTGTTCCCTTCAGAACCATGATGAACTCTTCACCTTCATGTGCCGACAGGTTGAATTTGCTTTCGGTGATTTTATCTACATCAATGATGAACGGTTCCATTTGTCTGTCAGTCTTGGTCCGTGAAAGCGAATGGTAATGCATGTGCTGTCTTGCATCGGAAGCATTGTTGGAAAAGCTGATGGTATCGTCGGATTGCCCTTTGCGGCAGATTACGGGACCGGATTCTGTTTCTTGGTCATCAAGAAAGGTTCCCAAACGTACGCCAAGAGCACGTGCTATTTTTATCAAGGGTGCCAAAGAAGGAATATCGATGTTTTGTTCGATGCGTTCTATTTGTTTAACGGACAATCCGCTACATGCGGAAAGTTCATCTATACTCATATCTCGACTATCTCGTAATCTTTTTATTTTTTCACCGATAATTTTCGTGCAGTCCATGTTGTTATTCTTTAAAAAGTTAGTATTTGAAGCGAAGAAAAACTTTCAACTTCTTTTAATAGAGTTGCAAATATAACTAAATAAAGAATGAAAACTAAGAAATCGTAATAAAAATAGCTCTTAAAGATTTAAATTGATAGAATTCCGTCATTCTGCTGAATGATTTCTTCTGCAAGAAGATAAGATAGGACCTTGTGAATAGTCTCTTTGTTTTCTGTTCCCAATTTCTCTATCAGCTCTCTTGGCGTGGTTGGTTCATTGTCCAGCAGGTCTTTGATTTTTTCTTCCCATTCCAGAAATACCCCTCCTTTAAGGCCCGATTCATGCCTTTGCTGGCATACATCACATTGTCCGCAGTTATGCTCATTTTTCTCGCCGAAATAATGAAGCAGCATCCGGCTTCTGCATTTGTCATCGGTTTCTGCATAGTCTAAAATAGCCTGTATCCGGTCTTCATAACTCTTCTTCCGGTCTTCGTACACTTCTTTGGTCAGTACGATGCGGTCCACGCTTTGTCGTTCACGGGTGTAGACGATATGAGGAACCTTCTTTCCTGGTATATAATGCAGGATATGCAGTTTGCTCAGCAGGATTAAGGTATCGTATATCTGCTGGCGGGTAAGTCCCGTGCGGATAGAAAGGGTATTTTCATTGATATAGGCATAGTCGCTGAAAAGCCCCGTATATGAACGCAGAATGGTATTCAGCAACGTTTCCGTCTCGGGGTTCCTTTCACGTATGCGGTATAATTCATCTCGTTTGACCGTAAACATGAGACGGCTGTTGTTGTCTTGTTCATCAATGTACTCCAAATATCCTGCACGCGTCAATATGCGTAGTGCACTGTCTACCTGGATGGGAAAATGCTTGAAATTCCTGCAGAATTCATCGATATTGAATTCCCGTATGCAGTCTCTTCCTTCTCCCATCGGCATTTGGAAGAAATAGTTGAGGTGCTCATAGATTTGCCGGATTGTTTCCTTTTCAGGAAAACTGTCGGCTATTCGCTTTTTTAAAAGCGTCCTGTCGCTTTTGGCGTGTAGAAGTACGGCATAGGCTTTTTCCCCGTCTCTTCCGGCACGACCTGCTTCTTGAAAGTACGCTTCCGGTGAGTCTGGAAAGTCAATGTGTATCACCAGGCGTACGTCGGGCTTGTCGATACCCATTCCGAAGGCGTTGGTAGCGACCATGATGCGATGCTCTCCCGAAAGCCAGCTTTTTTGTCGTTGGTCTTTCAGTTCATTGTTCAATCCGGCATGATAGAATGTGGAAGTATATCCTTCCTGATTCAGCCAAAGTGAAAGTTCTTTCGTCTTTTTTCTGCTTCGAGTATAGATGATGGCTGAACCCTGCGTATGCTTCAGAATGTGTAGAAGTTCCCCTGTCTTGTCTTCGGTATGGCGTACGATATAAGCCAGATTCTTTCTCTCGAAACTCATCCGGAAGACATTTTCTTCTTTGAATGAAAGCTTGGATTGAATGTCTTTTACTACTTCAGGGGTAGCAGTAGCCGTCAGTGCCAGTATCGGAACGTGGGGAAGTAAGTTTCGTATTTCGGAAATTTTTAAATAGGCAGGACGGAAATCATATCCCCATTGTGAGATACAATGCGATTCGTCTACGGTAATCATGCTTACATTCATATTCTTCAATTTCGCTTGAAAAATATCCGTATCGAGTCGTTCGGGTGATATGTATAGAAATTTGAAATTGCCGAAAATGCAATTGTCCAGTGTGATGAGGATTTGTTCTCGGGTCATTCCTGAATAGATGGCCGCTGCCTTGATGCCTCTGTCTGTCAGGTTTCTCACCTGGTCTTTCATCAGGGCGATAAGGGGAGTGATGACCAGACAAATCCCTTCTTGGGCAAGGGCTGGGACTTGGAAGGTAATGGATTTACCTCCACCGGTAGGCATCAGTCCCAATGTATCTTTACCGCTGCCAATACTGTGGATGATCTCTTCTTGAATTCCTCGGAAGTGATCATATCCCCAGTATTTGTTCAGTATGGTACGGTAATCTGTCATTTTAAAATGCGTTCGCTGCTTGGCTTGATATCTTCAATCTGAAGCTGTATCTCACTGCGTTTATGGGTGTTTTCTTCAATGGTATAACAAATGTTGAACGATTGTTTGGTCTTTATGTAACGGGCTTGTGAACTTTGTCCAAAAGCTATTCCGTTCATAACGTTGTTCGATTTGTTGTCAACCAATTCTAATTTTATATGCTCCTGTTCACGTCCTACCACTTTGCTGGTTCCATAATCGTATACATTGAAAGTGGCAAAGATAGGTTTGTGGTTGTCGGGGCCGAATGGATTCAATTTCTTAAGATCGAAGAAGAACTTTGGCGTAATGTCGCGAAAATCCAATTGAGCATCTATATCAATGGTCGGGCTGGTTTGCTCTGGCAAGATATGTTCTGCTACATAAGCTTCGAAACGGCGAGTGAATTCTTCCACATTCTCTATTTTCATGGAAAGGCCGGCGGCATAAGTGTGTCCTCCAAAATTTTCCAATAGGTCGCGGCAATGTTCGATGGCTTTATATACGTCGAATCCAGAAACGGAGCGTGCAGAGCCGGTTGCCAGATCGTCGGTGCGGGTCAGCACGACGGCTGGTCGGAAATAGATTTCTGTCAGACGTGAGGCTACGATTCCGATGACTCCCTTATGCCAGTCTTCATTGAAAATGACGATGGAACGGCGTTCGGACAGGTTAGACAAAGAGTGGACGATGTTGTTAGCTTCTTCCGTCATCGCTTTGTCCAGGTCTTTGCGTTGCTCATTATAGCTGTTGACCAAATTTCCTTTCTGGTGAGCAGCCATATAATCCTTCTCAATCAAGAGTTCCACGGCCTTTTTCCCGTTCTGGATGCGGCCGGATGCATTGATGCGAGGTCCTATCTTGAAGACGATATCGCTCATGGTAATCTCTCGGTCGGTCAATCCGCAGATGTCAATGATGGCTTTCAAGCCCACACTTGGATTGGCATTTAATTGGCGGAGGCCATGGTAAGCAAGAATTCGGTTTTCCCCCATAATCGGCACGATGTCTGAGGCTATACTTACAGCAACCAAATCCAACAGAGGGGTTAATTGATGGAATTCGATTCCATTGTTTTGAGCGAAAGCCTGCATGAATTTGAATCCCACTCCACAACCGGAAAGGTGATTGTAGGGGTAGGTTGAGTCCGCTCTTTTAGGGTTCAAGATGGCGACAGCGGGTGGCAGTATCTCATCTGGAACATGGTGGTCGCAGATGATGAAGTCGATACCCTTTTCCTTGGCATAAGCGATTTCTTCCACCGCCTTGATTCCACAGTCCAGTACGATAACCAGCTTTACATCGGTTTCATACGCATAATCTACGCCCTTGATGGTAACTCCATATCCTTCGTTATACCGGTCGGGAATATAATAGTCTATATTTGAATAGAATTGTTGGAGAAACTTGTAAACAAGGGTTACGGCTGTAGTGCCGTCTACATCATAGTCACCGTATACTAAGATGCGTTCTTTACGTCCCATCGCTTCGTTCAGGCGGTTTACAGCTATGTCCATATCGTTCATCAAGAACGGATCATGCAATTCATGAAGCTGAGGTCTGAAGAATCGTTTCGCTTCAGCAGCTGTATTGATGCCTCTTTCGCGTAGCAGTTGGCAGAGAATAGGACTGATGCCTATTTCTCTTGAAAGGGCCCTAGCTGCTTCCCGTTGATCTTGAGTAGGAGCGTGATAATTCCATTTGTAATTCATTATTATATGTCTTTTTCTTTTTTCCTATTCTTAAGTCAGAATCAAAGTTCTGAAAAGGTTGCTTTCTTCGGAAAGAAAGTCTGAAATGAAGGAATAATCATATCGATTATTCAATTTGTAAAATTAGGAAAAAAGAAATGAAAAACGGCTGAATCCACAAAATAAATATGGAATCAGCCGTTTTTTTATTTATAATCAATCTATTTAAGATTGATTAAAGACCTAATTTCTTAGCGATTGCTTTAGGAATTGCATTTTTGTGAACCAGGATGTTCATAGTCTTGTAAGCGACGAATGCTTTTGAAGCATACCAAATACCTTTGTATTTACCGCTTTCACCCCATGAATTCTTAACCATGAAATATTCTTTGCCATTCTGGTCCTTAGCGATACCGTAAATGAGCATGCCATGGTCGTCTGTTGTTTCCCAGTTGTCGAAAGCTTCCTGACGCATTTCCTGAGTAACTTCAATTTCTGGAAGAGGTTTGCTTGTCAGGTTGATGCGTTTGTCTGCGTGTTTGCCGACCCAGCGAGCCATGTCAGAACCGGTTAATTCTGCACTTTTCTTTACATCAGGGAATACGGCGATACCGTTACGTGTGAAGCCTTCTTCACTGACGTCTGAACCCCAAGCGAAAGTATAGCCTGATTTGACCGCATTGTCCATAACAGCCATGAATTCATCCAAAGGCAAGTTGTATGACATCGCATTACGCCAGTTGTCCTGGATTTCAAGGATGAATTTGCTGTAGAACGGATGATGAGTGTAAGAAGTCAAAGAAACGTAGTCTTCCATCTTCAAGCCCAAAGCTTCGTCAGCAAAAGTTCTCGGAGTATATGTTTTGCCTTTGTAAGTGAATTCTTTAGGACATTCACCCAAATAAGTGTCATAGATTGATTCCAATCCTTTTTTCCATACTGGAGTTAATTTCTTGAATTGACCTTTACCGATTGCAGCTACGTAAGCACCGGCTACTGCATCCAATTCGTTATGTACGTGTTTGTCTTCTCCATACATGATACCCGGCATTACTTCCTGAGGAACCATACCGTATTGGTTATAGCAAGCTACGAAATCGTAGAAGCTTCCGCCTGGAGAGAAAGAAGCGTCGCCATGATAACGTACATAGTTTTCACCGCGGTCTTGCATTGTGTGGTGAACGATGAACATTTCGGCCAGGTCAAATTCTCCTTTGCCCAAACGAAGCAGTTCTGATTCAAAGAAGCCTGCACCTGAGAAAGACCAGCAAGTGCTTGAACGGTTCTGGTTCTTGATTGAGGTGATTGGATTTTCCTTTACGGTTGTAAATACGAATCCTTCTTCTTTCTTATCTTTTGCTGCATCTTGAGCGCTGACGCTGCTGAAGCAAAGACCTAAAGCTGCTAATGCGATTAATTTGTTCATTGGGGTAATTGTTTATAGGTTATTAAATTAAAAATCAATGGGTGAATTATTCATTCATGATGGCTTCCACTTCTTCAATGGTGATTGGAATATGCTTTTCACCGGTGAAGCGAGAACCGTTTGAGGTAATCAGGATATCGTCTTCCAGACGGATGCCTCCGAAGTCCTTGAATCCGTCGATAGCGTCGAAGTTCAAGAAGTCGGTGTTGATCTTTTCTGCACGCCATTTGTCAATCAAAGCTGGAATGAAATAACATCCAGGTTCGTCTGTGATGACGAAGCCTTCCTGTAAACGGCGGCCCATACGCAAGGAAGCCAAGCCGAACTGGTCTGATGGACGAGTCTCTTCATCGTAACCGACGTTGATCTGGCCCAAGTTTTCCATATCGTGTACGTCGAGTCCCATCATGTGTCCCAATCCGTGAGGCAAGAAAAGTGCGTGAGCGCCTGCTGCAACAGCATCGTCTGTATTGCCCTTCATCAAGCCAAGATCCTTCATGCCCTGTGCCAATACTTTACAAACTTCCAAGTGTACCGACATGTAGGTAACGCCTGGTCTGGCCAATTCCAGTGCCTTGTCATGGCAGGCCAATACAATGCTGTATACATCGCGTTGGCGGCTGCTGAATTTACCGCCTACCGGAATGGTACGGGTATGGTCGGAACAATAATTGGTCACACTTTCTGCACCGGCATCGGTAAGCATCAATCTGCCTGCCTGAAGAATGTGGCTGTGGTCGTGGTTGTGCAGGGTTTGTCCGTTTTGTGTCAAAATGGTAGCGAATGAATTCTGACTTCCGTAAGAAGCGGCGATTCCATCCAATACACCAGCGATATAATGTTCAGAAACTCCCGGCTTGCAAAGGCGCATGGCGGTAGTATGCATTTCGTAACCGATGTTGCATGCCTTGTCAATTTCTTCAATTTCACATGCTTCTTTTATCGAACGAAGGTCTACAATGGCTTTAATCAATTCTTTGGAAGCATAGTTGCAGGTCAACGATGCTCGGATACCAAGCAAATCTTCCAGTAAAATCATGTGGTCATGACGATAAGGAGGAATGAAATGAATCTTGCGGTGCTGAGCGATTGCTTTGTCCAGCATTTCCTTCAACTGGTTGAAGGGGAAGCTTTTTTCCACACCCACCTTTGCGGCCAATTCTTTGATAGTAGGTTGAGGACCCATCCAGATGATGTCGTCCATGTCTACGTCGTTGCCAAAGAAATAATCTTCGTCATTGTCTATGTCGATGATGCCGGCATAGCCTGGGTCAGCTAACCCGAAGAAATACAAAAAAGAACTGTCTTGGCGGAATTTATACGTGTTGTCCGGATAGTTGGCCGGAGCTTCATTATTACCTAATAAGAGAACCAACCCACTGCTCATTTTCTGACGCAGTGCGCGGCGGCGATTTTTATAGATTAATGAATCAAACATAATAAATTGTTTTTTTAAGGTCTGATACCGTAAAATGTTATTGTTGCAAATTTACATATTTTTTCGATTCTTACTACTAATGTGTTCTTAAAAAACATATATTTGCGTTATAATAGAATCTTTTAAAACTTAAAAGGTTATGAATGTAGATTTTCAAAAGTTAGGTTTAGTACTCGAAGGTGGGGGGATGCGCGGTGTCTTTACGTGTGGCGCTTTGGATTATATGATGGATCACCACATTGAGTTTCCGTATGTCGTAGGCGTTTCGGCAGGTGCATGTAATGGATTGTCATATATCTCTCATCAGAGGGGGAGGGCCAAATACAGTAACATTGATTTGTTGGAGAAATATGACTACATCGGTTTGAAGCACCTCTTTCACCAGCGAAGTATCTTGGACCAGAAATTGCTGTACCAACTTTTCCCGGATGAAATTCTTCCTTATGATTTTGATGCTTATGCGCTGAATCCTTGTCGTTTTGAGATGGTGACTACCGATTGCCTGACGGGACATGCGTGTTACTTGTCGGAAAAGCATGATCGGGTCCGCTTGATGAAGATAGCCAAGGCTTCCAGCAGCTTGCCCTATGTCTGTCCTATGGAATTTGTGGATGGTCATCCCATGCTTGACGGTGGGCTGGTAGATTCTATTCCGGTCCAAAGAGCCATCAGTCAGGGATATAAGAAAAATGTGGTGGTGCTGACGCGTAATCGGGGCTATCGCAAAACTGAAAAAGATATCAAGATTCCGCATTTTATTTATACTCGTTATCCTCGTTTGCGGGTCGTATTGAGCAATCGCTGCAGGGTGTATAACGAACAGTTGGAGATGATTGAAAAAATGGAGGATGAGGGAAGTATCATATCCATCCGTCCGCAAAAGAAGGTAATGGTCAACTGCATTGATAAGGATGTGAAAAGATTGCGCGAACTCTATGACGAAGGGTATCAGTGTGCTGAGCGTGTTTTCCTTTCTCTTTAGAATTGAAGCTCCCGAGGGCAGAATTTGCCGATAAAATAGAAATATTCCCATGGGTTTGCTTCTTTTTTTTCTGCATAATTATACCGGAAAAATGTAGTCTCTTTCGATTCCAAAAGATTTATTTTATTAATAGACATTTCTTTCCTTAAAAAAATGTACCTTTGCTTTTGGATTTGAATAATGAAAAAATGCAGGAACAAACGAATCACATTATAGAAATTAAGCATGTCTCTAAGTACTTTGGAGATAAAGTGGCACTTGATGACATTAACCTGTATATCAAAAAAGGTGAGTTTGTCACTATTTTGGGACCATCAGGTTGTGGTAAAACCACGTTGTTACGACTTCTGGCAGGGTTTCAGACCGCTTCAGAAGGTGTTATCTATATTGACGGTAAAGAGATAACTCAGACCCCGCCTCACAAGCGTCCGGTCAATACTGTATTTCAAAAGTATGCCCTGTTTCCCCATCTGAATGTCTATGATAATATTGCTTTCGGATTGAAACTCAAGCAGACTCCTAAGGACGTGATTACACGTAAGGTGAAACAGGCTTTGCGCATGGTAAGTATGAGTGACTATGAATACCGTGACGTGAATTCATTGTCGGGTGGTCAGCAGCAGCGTGTGGCTATTGCTCGTGCCATTGTCAATGAACCTGCCGTTTTGCTGTTGGACGAGCCTTTGGCAGCCCTTGACTTGAAGATGCGTAAGGACATGCAGATGGAGTTGAAGGAAATGCATCGTACCTTGGGTATCACGTTCGTATACGTAACGCATGATCAGGAAGAAGCATTGACTTTGAGCGATACCATCGTGGTGATGAGTGAAGGTAAGATTCAGCAGATAGGAACACCTACCGCTATTTATAACGAGCCGGTCAATTCCTTTGTCGCTGACTTTATCGGTGAAAGCAATATCTTGAATGGTACTATGGTGTGCGACCATCGTGTCAAGTTCGCCAATGTGGAAGTGGAATGTGTGGACGAAGGATTTGGTGAGAACGCACCGGTGGATGTGGTGCTCCGTCCGGAAGACCTGTATATATTCCCTTTGTCAGACAGCGCTCAGTTTGCCGGAAAGGTTACTTCCTGTATCTTTAAGGGAGTTCATTACGAAATGTTGGTTGAGTCCGACGGGTATGAATTCCTCGTTCAGAATTATCACCATTTTGAAGTTGGTTCAGACGTGGGCTTGCTCATCAAGCCAGACGATATCCATATCATGAAAAAAGAACGTATCTGCAATACTTTCGAAGGAAAGATTGTGGACGAGAACCATGTTGAATTCTTGGGATGTGGCATCGAATGTTTGCCTGAACAGACCCAAGGAATGGAGCCGGGTACCGAAGTTGAAGTGAATGTACCGTTTGGAAGCGTCATCCTTTATGATGATGAAGAAGATGGAGCTTTGACCGGCAGTGTACGTTTTATCTTATATAAAGGAAACCATTATCATCTGACGGTGGCTTCTGATTGGGATGAAGATGTGTATGTGGATACAGATGATATCTGGGACAAGAGTGACCATGTGGGAATCGGCTTTCCTCCGGATTCTATCCGAATCAGCCGCAAGAAAATGAATTAGTTTAACAAGTTATAATAAGGAAAGAGGTGCGACTTTTGAATATCCGTAAATTGTTTACTTCACGTAAGTACTGGACTATTCCTTACGTGGTTTTTGCGGCTCTCTTTGTGATACTGCCGCTTATTTTGATTGTATTTTTTGCCTTCACAGATGAAGAAGGGAATTTTACATTGGCCAACTTCAGTAAGTTTATGGCTCATCCTGAGGCCGTCAACACGTTCATATATTCTATCGGCATAGCAATTGTGAATACATTGATATGTATTCTTCTTGGTTATCCGGCAGCATATATCCTCAGCAGAATGAAGTCGGGGTATGCACAAACGGTAGTAATGTTGTTTGTTCTTCCCATGTGGGTAAACATTTTGATTCGTACGTTGGCTACGGTGGCATTGTTTGACTTCCTTCGCTTGCCGTTGGGAGAAGGAGCCTTGATTTTCGGTATGGTTTATAACTACATCCCTTTTATGATTTATCCTATCTACAATACGTTGATGAAGATGGATCATAGTTACGTTGAGGCTGCACAAGATTTGGGAGCCACTCCTTTTCAGGTATTTGTAAAGACCATTTTCCCTTTGTCTATGCCGGGTGTGGCCAGTGGGGTGCTCATGGTGTTTATGCCGACGATTTCAACTTTTGCAATCGCTGAATTATTGACAATCAACAATATCAAACTTTTCGGAACCACCATTCAGGAGAATATCAATAATAGTATGTGGAACTATGGAGCGGCATTGTCTCTTATCATGCTTTTCTTGATCGGTGCATCTACTTTATTTGCTTCGGATGAAGCATCCGACAAAGAGGAAGGAGGTAGTTTATGGTAAAGAAGATTCTTTGTCATGGATATTTGTGGGCTTTGCTGCTTATGCTTTATGCTCCTATTTTCCTTATCATCATTTATTCTTTTACAGAAGCTAAAGTATTGGGTAACTGGACCGGTTTCTCTACTCGTTTGTATGAGAACCTGTTTATTCAAGGTGCCCATCATTCGTTGGTGGATGCGTTGTGGAATACCATTACTATCGCTTTGATTACAGCTACGGTCTCTACTTTGTTGGGAACGCTGACTGCCATAGGTATCTTTAACTCGCGTCCAAGGTACCGGAAAATGATTTCAGTAGTCAACAATATACCTATATTGAACGGTGATATCATTATGGGTGTATCGTTGTTCTTGTTGTTCGTTACCTTGGGTATCCCTCAAGGATATACTACGGTGGTGATGGCGCACATTGCTTTCTGTACTCCTTATGTCATATTGAGTGTCTTGCCAAGGTTGAAGCAGATGAACCCAAACCTTTATGAAGCTGCACTGGATTTGGGAGCCACTCCCGGACAGGCTTTGCGTAAGGTGATTGTTCCTGAAATCATGCCTGGTATGATTGCAGGGTTCATGCTTGCAGTCACCATTTCTATCGATGACTTTGCTGTGACCATCTTTACCATTGGTAATGAAGGACTGGAAACACTTTCTACTTTCATTTATGCGGATGCTCGTAAGGGGGGGCTGACGCCTGAATTGCGACCCTTGTCAACTATCATATTCATCCTGGTATTGGTAATGCTTATAATTATTAACCGCCGTTCTGGTAAGAAGGCTCAATAACCGATAACTTCATGCTTGTGTTATGAAACGATTTGATTTACTTGTTTTTTTATTGGGTCTGTCGCTTGCTGTGGGACTGACCGGATGTTACAATAAAGAACCTCGTGAGGAGGTCCTCAAGGTTTACAACTGGGGTGATTATATTAACGAAGATGTGTTGGTGAATTTCCCAAAGTGGTATGAAGAGCAGACAGGCAAGCATATCCGCGTGATTTATCAGACTTTTGATATTAATGAAATCATGCTGACGAAGATTGAGCGTGGCCATGAAGATTACGATGTGGTATGTCCTTCCGAATACATTATCGAACGTATGCTGAAGAAGGATATCTTGCTTCCTATAGATACGGCCTTTGGCAAAACGCCCAATTACTTGCACAATCTGTCTCCTTATATTATAAAGCAGTTGAATGAGGTCAGCCAGCCGGGTCGACCTACAGAACGGTATGCGGTAGGATATATGTGGGGTACGGCCGGCATTATGTATAATAAGGCTCATGCAACTCGTGAAGAAGCTTCTACATGGGAATCTCTGTGGAATCCTAAGTTTGTCAAGCAGCTGCTGATGAAGGATAGTTACCGTGACGCTTATGGTACGGCCATTATTTATGCCAACCGTAAAGGCTTGATGGATGGAACCATTCATGTAAATGATTTGATGAACAACTATTCGGATGAAGCCATTGCGATAGCGGAGGAAAACTTAAAAGCGATGAAACCGAATATCGCTGGATGGGAAGCTGACTTCGGTAAGGAAATGATGACTAAAGGAAAGGCTGCTTTGAATATGACATGGAGCGGTGATGCTGTCTGGGCCATTGAAGAAGCGGAAGCTGTCGGCGTAAAATTGGGATATGAAGTTCCTCGTGAGGGCAGTAATATCTGGTTCGACGGATGGGTAATACCTAAGTATTCCAAAAATCCGAAGGTTGCCAGTTATTTCATCAATTACATGTGCCGTCCCGATGTCGCTTTGGCTAATATGGAGGCTACGGGATATGTAAGTGCGGTGGCTACTCCAGAAATATTGGAAGCCATGGAGGATTCAACCTTTGAAGAAACAACGAATCTGTCTTATTTCTTCGGTCCGGAAGCACGTGCCGTGAGAGTTAATCCGATTCAGTATCCAGATAGTAGCGTGGTGGCACGTTGCGCCATGATCCATGACTCCGCAAAGCGTACGGAGGCGGTATTGGCTATGTGGTCGCATGTCAAGGGAGACAACTTGGAAGGAGGACTGGTTGTCCTGATTCTCCTTACCGTGGCTATGCTGGTTATGTATAAGGTTTATATCATTCTGAAAAGAAACAAAAATAAGGTTTATCAGCGGGTACGCAGAAGAAAAGCACGGTCTTGACAGCCGTTTGCTTGTTAGCTTGAGAAGGCTCGATGCCTCTTTTTTTTCCTGCTTGCTGATGGGAAAATCCGTTTCGATAGTGTATCATATCGAAACGGCTTTTTTTATGCCCGGAAATCTTTGGGACTGCTTGGATATAGAAGCATTCGGCTTTAGGTGGACCTGAAGGGACTTTAGGAGTAGGGGTGGATTCTCTTTAATCCATGGTGGAATTTGTCATTGTGCTTATGAAACCATGTAGCATGGAGGTCGGTCCTGCAAATGGTTTTATCGGTATTTCACCAGTATGCTCCCTTTGATGGCATTGTCCTGCCAAAGATGAGCTCTTGTCTGGAGGTGTTTATTGTTTCACGTATGTGAAATGCTTGTCTCACTTACGTGAAATACTTGTTTCACGAATGTGAAACGCTTGTCGCACTTGAATGAAACGATGAACATGGCTTGGAGTTTGCATCTGTTGACGCTCGCTTGGTGTGTTAGGGGTATCTTTCTCGTTGTATTCCTATTCCCCCAAGCAGAAAAGAAAAGGCTGGATTCCTTCGTTGGAATCCAGCCTTTTATAGGTTGTTGTTCTATTCAAATCTTATTTAGTCGTCCCTTAAAAAGCCCATTTTTGCGAGATATTGTTCAAGCACAGT
>JAHHQU010000009.1 GCA_020026225.1 Phocaeicola sp.
ATGGCAAGTATCTTTTGGTTCAGCGCGGTAAGAAGAACTATTTCCTTCTCATCGCTAAATAAGTCAAATAAAAAGTATTCTCTCAAGGGAGAGTAAGTATAAAAGAAAAATCCGTCAACATCTTATTTGTTGGCGGATTTTTCTTTTATACTTTGATGATGCGTGCAGGGATTCTCTACAATCCAACTTCTTCCTTCCGTTTATGGAGGAATTCCTCATACATCATTTGGATGTCTGAGGCGGAGATTTGAAGCAGTTCCATCTGGCGGAACAATTCCGGCACTTCGTCGTTGAGAAAAGCTTTGCGGCGGAGCTCCAAAATGCTCTTTTTGCTACCTTTGCTTACGAAGTAACCGATTCCTCGTTTGTTGAAGATTATTTCTTGGCTTTGCAGGTAATCAAATGCCCGGACCACGGTGTTGGCATTCACCTCTATTTTGGCGGCATATTCCCTGACCGATGGAATACGTTCTTCTTCGGGATAGATTTCCTGAAGAATCTCCTCCATGATACGGTCGGCTATCTGCAAATAGATAGGTTTGCTTTCTTTAAAATTCATAGTTGTCTTTTTATCGTGTCTTATAGGTAGTTACTCGTTGTTCTTCCATCTTGGTGTATGTCGTTATGACCGTCAGCCTCTTTTCAAGAACTTGAAGTTTACACGTTCTGTAACTTGCGAACGGGTGAACAAGAAATAGCTGAGAGCCCAACAGACAATCGTTACGCTTAGGTAGAAGATACAACTAACAGTCAGCAAGATTTTATCGTCTATTTCTGCTCTCATTGAGCGGGTTCCCAAAAGGCCTTCTATAAAGCTGAGGATTGTAATGCCTAAGATAATTAAGCTAAAGGTTTTGATAAAGGGCCGTTTATAGAAATAAGTACCTCCTAAGATAAAAATAGAATGGGAGGCTATACAAAAACAGAATACATTGAATACAGCTAAATACATGAGCTTCTCGTCTTGTATGTATTCAACTCCGTTTAAGAACGTACCTTTCAGAAGGATGTCTTTTAAATCGAACAGACAGAACTGTTGCAGTGCTTCTGGAGCTCCTAAAAGCGGAAAAAGCAGCAAACGGGTCATCTCTGCCAGGAATAAGGATGCTATAATCATTACCAGTGTACCCAACGTAACTTGCAGTGCACGGTTGACAAACTTTTCGGCTTGTGTAGCTGGCAGCATCAAGTAGGAGATGCGTTTCTCTTTCGTGTTCAATACATCCATAATATGGCTTGCATTGATGAGAAACACGAGATAGGTAATCATTCCGATGGTTATGAAGAATCCTAGTCGGTACGCGAAATAGATGGATGTATCTGTCAGGTCGCTTATCGTTGTATAAGACATCAGGGCGCTGATTAAAAAGGCACCATAGATTGAGAGAGCTGTATTAAGGTTGCTCTTCCAATTTTCTACGAAGTCGCGTTTCATCACCATTAGGAGGCGTGAGAAACTAAATGTATGGGATGAGTGGGTTGTCATGTTGTCTGTGTATTAAAGGATGAACAATAATTGTGTATATGCTGTCGGTTATTTATTCTGAAACAGTTGCTGGATTTTTTCACGTTCAGCCAAGACCGCATTGAAGAGCACTTCCAGATTGAGCGGACTGTCTTCTTGGAATTTGTTCTCAAAGATGACGCTGTTGCCCGATACATTTGGTTGTACGAAAAGAGCGTCGTCTGTAGGCTCGTTGAGCCCCTGCTCGGCGAAGAGCAACTTGTCGGTAATCTCTTTCACTGAGTGATTCAGCAGTACGTGTGTTCCGTCAAGCAAGGTGATGTAGTCGAGTAGTCGGTCGATGTCACGCACTTGGTGAGTGGAGATGATGATGGATTTGTCATCACTCATGCCCGAAGCGATGACCTTGCGGAACTGACTTTTGGAAGGGATATCCAATCCGTTGGTCGGTTCGTCCATCAGCAGCAACGGTGTGTTCGTAGCCAATGCAAAGCAGATGTATGCCTTTTTCTTTTGTCCCATGGAGAGTTCTCCGAGGTTCAGGTCTGTATCCAGGTCAAAATTGCGAAGACATTCTTGAAGGAGGGAATGACTGAATCTTGGATAAAAACAAGCGTTCGCCTGAATGTACTGTTTCAGGTTGACAGAAGGCAGTGTAAATTCTTCAGGAACTAGGTACGTGCTGCTTAAAGTTTGGGGTAAGCGACGCTGCACATTGTTTCCTTGGAAAAGAATCTCTCCTTTGTTTGGGCGGAGGAGACCGCTGATGAGATAGAGTAGCGTTGATTTGCCGGTTCCATTTTTTCCTAACAAGCCGATAATCTGACCTTGAGGGAGTTCCAATGAAAAATCCTCAAAAACTGGACTTTTTCTTCCATATCTGAAAGTAAGTCCTTGGATAGATAGCATGTTCGTGTTCATTTTGTGTTTGTGTTAGATCGTTATTTAAAGATTTGTTTGTGTTTAAGTGTTTTAGATAATTAGTACACTACAAATGTAGTTGTTCTTTTGGATAAATCAAATAAAGCATGATTTATTTTTGGGTATTTTTTGGTGAAGGACTCAAATAAGTCGGAAAATAGGTAGGATGAAGTGATCCGTTCTACAGGAAGAGGAAAGATCTTTAAAAAAGAAAAAGCAGTTGCCTCATCGGGCAACTGCTGGGATATTATTGGGTTAGGAAGGAGAACTTGTAAAAGAATAGTGAAGGGCGATTTATCTGCTGACGTATGTCGGTAACGTTGCTGACGTATGTCAGTAGTATTGCCGACAAATGTCAGTTGTGTTGCTGACGTATGTCAGCAGATAAAAATGTCTTGTCAGCAATTGATGACTTTAGAGTGAGCGAGAAGCTTTTGTTTCTTTTATTTTCATTTCATTGATAGAGCTGTCCACGGGAATTTCAACATTCTCCTTGTCGTTGGGCAGTGTCAGGGTATAAAGAGCCGCTTCCAACTTTCGCATCAAGTCCCGTTTCTTCTTTTCTGGTTTGAAGACAAATCCTTCTACGACGATGACACGAGCGTGAGTGCGGTCAATGCGGACATGGGAAACAAAGGGACCTCCCATGGCATCATTTTTCATTTCCCAAAGGCCACGTGCTTCGAAAGCATAATCTCCTCGTACGGAAATATTGGCTACATCCACAAAGAGGGAATCGGCAGTTTCCATATACATGCCTTCACGTGAACCGAGCAGGTTGATCTTGAGTACCGAATCGCGTTTGTGAATGAAGTATTCCTTAGTGAACGTATGCGGGTCACGGAAAGGGAAGGAATACATGATAAAGTTCAAGTCATTTCTTCCAGAAGAAGCCCAAAAGAAATCTTTGCCTTCTTTGAATGAAGTCAGTTCATTGGGCATCCAGATATCACATCCGAACATGCTGTTCACCTTGGTAGATACGTGCCCGTTGTGTTCCTTTTTCAACAGGTTGATTCGCCGGTTCATTTCGGCATGGGTAAAAAAGTCAATGATAACTTGACCATGAGTGGAAACATATTGAGAGAAATCTTCCAGATTCGGCGATTGGATGGTAAGTATCATTTGGGGAGCAGCGTATGCATTGCGTACAAACTTGAATTTCGTCTGCGTATAGATGTCTTGGATATCGAGCAGGATGATGTTTCGGAAGATAGACATTGACCGATCGAAGAAGGAAGGGCGGATGCGTGAAATCCGGAAGGAGCGTTCGGATTGTGGCAATCCGGGAACGTCGGTGTCCAGAACATGGAAGAGTGCACTGTCTGGATTCGACCAGAATAAGTCATCGGCTACTACCAGCACTTCATAAGGACGGCCGCTAGATAGGGGGATGAGGTGACTCTTCTTGCCTTGTGAACAAGAAGTGATGATTCCGACTAATACAACTAAACTGAAATAAAAGGCTAAGCGTTTCATAAGGATCTAAATGATAAGAGAATGGTGGATTGGGGAGTTTCCTCAAACGTTTCTTGGTAAATATAAGCAATTATTCTGAAAGTGGGGAATCAAATCTTACGATTGGAATCTTCTACGCATTTGAAAATAGGTAAAAAACAAAAAAGCCGTTGTCAGAATCTGTGAGAATAGATTCCGACAACGGCCTGTAAGTCAAGTAGACAAAGTGTTGCTATTAATCTTCTGTGATGACCGAGAACTCACCGATACCAATGTGCGGAGTATTGTCGGCAGTACGCAGGCATTTAAGAACGATTTTCTGTCCTTTTACCGGAGCAAAACGGATTTCTTGTTCAATCGGGTTGTGCTTGATGTTGGAGAACTCACCTCCAGCCACTTTCTTGCCGTCCACTGTCAGCTCATAGTGAGAGATATGACCGTTGGCATCGCGTGCCTGGTTGGGCGTATAGATGAATCCGCTGATGGTATGAGGAGCATCCAACTTGACGGTAATTTCTTTCTGTCCTTTGGGGAGGTAGAAAGTAGTATAGCCGTTTCCGTCGAAGATGGCGGCTGTCTTCTCGTCTTTCGGGCTTACTACCTGATATTGGTTGGCAGTAAGGTCGAAACGTTTGATTGCTTCTGGACCTGTCTTTCCTGTCAGTGCATCGTAAGTGATGGCTTTGACTGTCGCTTTCTGGTCGAGAACGAAAGGAGCCACATACTTGGCAGACTGAGGAGTAGGTTCTGTTCCGTCGGTAGTGTAATAAATGTCGGAAGTTTCACCGATGACTCCGATTTTCACTTCATTTTTGGCATTACGGCTAATAGTAGGCTGCTGCAACAATGAAGGAGCCAAGAAAGCTTCTACGTTATTGATACACAAAGGACCTCTGGCTTCAGTGAAGTTGACGCGCAAGGCGTTGGCAGCTGTTGTTTTGAAGCGTACGATTCGTTTGTATCCGATGGTAGTAAGCGTATCAGTGGTTTCTACAGGCGACCATTCTCCGTCTTTCTTCACTTCAATGGAGAAAGCACTGACTCTTTGTCCCAGTGGAATGTATTCTTGAATCATGACACGGTTCAAAGAAGTTGCTTCAGGAAGTTCGAATGTCAGTGAACCAGTGGAAACACCGTCGGAAGTTGCCCAGTATGAATCCCAGTTTCCATCGGTTACATTCTTCGCTTCAAAGCCGCGTCCACGGGTCTCTGATGCTTCTGGTCGGATGCCAGCCAAAAGGTTCGTTTTCAGTTCGGCTTGGATCGTTTGATACCACTCGGTTGCATTGACAGAGTCGGTAGCATGAATTAATCCGTCGAGAGAAATAGGGAAGTTTAGCAGCAGGTTGGCATTATGACCTACACTGCGGTAGTATAAGTCGACCAAATTAGGAACTGTTCTAACTTGGTGGTCTTCGCGGTGGTGGTAGAACCATCCCGGACGGATGGACACATCACATTCACCTGGCAGCCATTTGTCCGCATCTTTGAGACCCCATTGAGCTTGACGGTAATGGCTGGCTTTGTCCTCATCGTACATACACCAGTTTGTTTCTCCAGCCCATCCTGATTCGTTGCCAATCCAGCGGATATCGGGCACACTGCCTCCAAAAATCATGGCATCCGGATGCTTTTCCTTGATCATGTCACGGGCTTTTTCGTATTGATAGTATTCCTTTGGATTGATGGAACGGCTCTCATTGGTACCTCCATACCAACCGTTTCCTCCATTGGCACCATCGAACCAGAACTCAAACAACGGGCCGTAATTGGAGATTAATTCGTTGATTTGTTCATGGTAAACCTTGCGGTAACCTTCACGTCCATATTCAGCATGGCGACGGTCCCACGGTGACAAATAAAGACCGAATTTCAGTCCGTATTTCTTGCACGCATCTGAGAGCTCGCGCACCATGTCGCCTTTTCCGTTCTTGTACGGAGAATTTGAAATGTTGTAGTCTACAGTTTTAGTAGGCCATAAGCAGAAACCGTCATGATGTTTGGCTGTAAGGATGACTCCTTTCAGACCGGCAGCTTTAATGGTACGTACCCATTGTTCGCAATCCAATTTGACAGGATTGAATGTTTGAGCGGGAGTGTCACCGTATCCCCATTCCAGGTCATTGAATGTGTTAAGACCGAAATGAACGAAAGCATAGGTCTCCATTTTTTGCCACGCTATCTGTTCTGCCGTTGGGACAGGAAGAATAGGAGCTGGAGCTTCAGCTTGGTTGCAGGATGCCAGTAAGCTGGTCAATACGCCTGCAGCAAGAAATGATTTTATTTGCATATCTATTATAAAGGTTAGTTAAATCATTGGATTTGTATGAGAATCATGAAGCCTATTGAAGCATTTCAAGAGAAGCCATGAAGTTCCTTTCTGCAAGGAATAAACAAAGTTAGAAAAAAAAGGGAAAGGGAGTGGTTTCTGTCCGGTTTTTTGTAGGATTATGACAATAAGGTATATAAACGCAGATAGCCGTCAGATTTATTTCTGACGGCTATCTGCGTTGGACTACCAAGATTCGAACTTGGACAAACAGAACCAAAACCTGTTGTGCTGCCATTACACCATAGTCCAAACATCATGCTTTCCTTAGAAAAGCGTTGCAAAGATAATGGTTTTTTCAGATAATATCCAAATATTTTTTCACTTTTTTTTAAATGTAGCCTTGAATCATTATCTTTGCTTACAAAATTAAGTGTAAACATCTTATGAAGAAAATGTTATTAAGCCTCTTGTTTGGGGCGGTAGCCATTGGAGGTTCAGCGGTAAATCCGCTATGGATGCGAGACGTACGCATTTCTCCCGATGGTGCAGAAATTGTATTCTGTTATAAAGGGGATATCTATAAAGTAGATGCAAAAGGTGGCGAAGCAGTAAGGCTGACAACTCAGAATTCTTACGAATCTTCTCCAGTTTGGTCGAATGATGGAAAGAAAATTGCTTTTGCAAGCGACCGTTTCGGCAGCCATGACGTATTTGTGATGTCGGCCAACGGTGGTTCTGCACGCAGATTGACCTGTAATTCAGCTACGGAGATTCCTTATGCTTTTACTCCTGACAATAAATCGGTCGTTTTCTCAGCGCATATTCAAGATCCTTCTCAAAGTGCACTTTTCCCGACAGATGCGATGACTGAATTGTATACGGTCAGCGTAGAGGGTGGAAAGAGTCGTCAGATTCTGGCTACTCCGGCCGAAGAAATCTGCTACAATGAAAAAGGAACAGCTTTCTTGTATCAAGATTGCAAAGGGTACGAAGATGAATGGCGTAAACATCATACTTCGTCAGTTACGCGTGACGTTTGGATGTACGACATTCAGTCGGGCAAGCATACAAACCTGACCGAACGTGCTGGCGAGGACCGTAATCCGGTTTTCTCGGCTGACGGCAAGCAGGTTTATTTCTTGAGTGAACGCAACAAAGGTTCCTTCAATGTATATTCTTTTGCTTTGGACAATCCGAAGAAAGTGGAACAGGTAACTCATTTCAAGACACATCCGGTTCGTTTCTTGTCTATGGGAAGCAATGGTACCTTGTGTTATACTTACGATGGTGCCATTTATACACAGACCGTGGGTGCTAAACCTCAGAAATTGGGAATCAGCCTGATTCGTGATGATGAAGAATATCCTGCATCGCTGACATTCTCTCGTGGTGCCAGTGAGGCTGTGGCCTCTCCCGATGGCAAGCAGGTCGCTTTCATTGTTCGCGGTGATGTCTTTGTGACTTCCGTAGAATATGGCACGACCAAACAGATAACCCATACGGTAGAAGCGGAAGCTGGTCTTTCTTTCGGTGCCGACAACCGTTCCTTGGTTTATGGCAGCGAACGTGGAGGCAACTGGGGATTATATACTGCAAAGATTACTCGTAAGGAGGATGCCAACTTCCCGAATGCGACTTTGATAGAAGAAGAACCGCTTCTTCCTTCTAAGACTGTAGAGCGCGGTTATCCTCAGTATTCTCCTGATGGTAAAGAAATAGCTTTCATTGAAGATCGTATCAAATTGATGGTTTACAATGTGAAAAGCAAGCATGTGCGTCAAGTTACTGACGGTTCTACTTGGTTCAACACTTACGGTGGATTCAATTATTCATGGGCACCTGATGGCAAATGGTTTACCATGGAATTTATCGGAAACGGTCATGACCCTTATTGCGACATTGCTTTGGTAAAGGCAGATGGAAAAGGTGAAGTGGTCAATCTGACCAACAGCGGTTACTCCAGTGGTTCTCCTCGTTGGGTGATGGACGGCAATGCGATCCTTTTCACCACCGAACGTTATGGTATGCGTAACCATGCTTCATGGGGCTCTTTGGAAGATGCTATGCTGGTATTCCTGAATCAGGAATCTTATGATAAGTTCCGTTTGAGCAAGGAAGATTATGAACTGGAAAAAGCATTGAAGGAAGAGCAGGAAAAACAAGCAAAGGCGGAAGCTGCCAAGAATAAGAAGAAGGATAAGAAAGGAGACAAAGAGGACAAGAAAAAAGAAACAAGTAAAGACATTGTCGTCGAATTGGATGGAATAGAAGACCGTATTGTACGTCTGACTCCTAATTCTTCACAGATTTCATCAGCCATCATTGCAAACGATGGCAAGGACCTTTACTACCTGTCATCTTTTGAAGGTGGTTTTGACATGTGGAAGATGAATCTTCGCAGCCGCAGTACTCGTCTGATTCATAAGATGAATTCTAGTTGGGCTAGCATGGATATGGACAAGTCGGGCAAGAATATCTTTATCATGAACAGCAGTGGCATCAAAAAGATGTCTGTAGGTTCTGATGCGGTGAAGCCTGTTTCTTTCCAAGCAGAAATGCAGTTGAACATGGCAGATGAACGTGCTTATATGTTCGAACACGTATGCAAGCAGGAAAAGAAACGTTTCTATGAAGAAAGCATGCATGGAGTAGATTGGGAAGGTATGACAAAAGCATACCGCAAGTTCCTTCCTCATATCAACAACAACTATGATTTCGCAGAACTCCTGAGTGAATTGTTGGGTGAGTTGAACGTTTCTCACACCGGTGCAAGCTACCGTCCCAGCAAACGTGCAGAAGAGACAGCCAACTTGGGCTTGTTCTTCGATTGGGAATACGACGGTAAAGGAATGCGTGTAGCGGAAGTCATAGAAAAAGGTCCGTTCGATAGAAAAAGTTCAAAAGTGACCGAAGGTGTCATTATCGAAAAGATTGATGGCGTTGAATTGGGCAAAGATACAGATTATGCTGCATTGATGAACGGAAAGATCGGCAAGAAGATTTTGGTGTCTTTCTATGATTCGAAGCGTGGAGAACGTTGGGATGAAGTGGTGAAACCGGTAAGCAACCGTTTGGTTGGGGCTTTGCTTTACAAGCGTTGGGTGAAACAGCGTGCTGCCGACGTGGAAAAATGGTCAAACGGCCGTTTGGGCTATGTTCATATCCAGTCTATGGACGATGAAAGTTTCCGGACCGTTTATTCTGATATCTTAGGGAAGTACAACAAATGTGAAGGCATCGTCATCGATACCCGCTTTAATGGGGGAGGCCGTTTGCATGAAGATATTGAAATCTTGTTCTGTGGCAAGAAATACCTGACTCAGGTGGTTCATGGCCGCGAAGCTTGCGATATGCCTAGCCGTAGATGGAACAAGCCTTCTATCATGCTTCAGTGTGAAGCGAACTATTCAAATGCTCATGGTACCCCATGGGTTTACAAGTACAAGAAAATGGGTAAATTGGTCGGTGCTCCTGTCCCAGGAACTATGACCAGTGTGAATTGGGAAGTTCTGCAGAATTCGAGTCTGGTTTATGGTATTCCTGTCGTAGGTTACCGTCAGGCCAATGGAGAATATCTTGAAAATTCAGAATTGGATCCAGATGTTTATGTTTTGAACGCTCCAGAAACCGTAGTCAAAGGAGAAGATACCCAGTTGAAAGTAGCTGTAGAAGAACTCTTGAAAGACTTGAAGAAATAATTTACTATTCAGTAATTCAGTAAGGAAAGCACCCGTCTCTCCATTTGGGAGAGACGGGTGCTTTTTTTATTACTTCCTCTACTCCGGATTAGCGAAAAAATTGTTTACTTTGTAACATCGCTTGTCTGACTTCCAACTTGGATAAGTTTATTAAAAAGTCAATTCTAAAATAGATACGAATGAATACAACCTGTCAATTTCTTTTGGGCACTGGCTTTTTGGCCGCTTCTTGTGCCATGGTACATGCTGCCGAGAAGGCCTCAAAGCCAAACATTATTTTTATCCTCTGTGACGATATGGGATATGGTGACTTGGGATGTTACGGACAGAAGTACATCCAGACTCCTCATCTTGACCGTATGGCTGAAGAGGGTATGCGTTTTACACAAGCTTATGCGGGAAGTCCTGTCAGTGCTCCTTCGCGGGCTTCGCTGATGACCGGACAGCACAGCGGGCATGGACACGTGCGTGGCAATAAAGAGTATTGGAGAAATGTCGAACACATTCCTTATGGAGTCAATACTGACTTTAGTGTCGTAGGACAGGAACCTTATGATCCGGCTCATATCATCTTGCCGGAAATCATGAAGAAAAATGGTTATACGACAGGTATGTTCGGAAAATGGGCAGGTGGCTATGAAGGCTCTTGTTCCACTCCCGACAAACGGGGTATTGATGAGTATTATGGATTTATTTGTCAGTTCCAAGCTCACCTTTATTACCCGAACTTTCTGAATCGTTTCAGCAAGTCGAAAGGAGATACAAAAACGGTTCGTGTGGTCATGGAGGAAAATATCCAATATCCGATGTATGGAGAAGACTACAAGAAGCGTACCCAGTATTCTGCCGACATGATTCATCAGGAAGCGTTGAAATGGATTGACAGTCAGGATGGCAAAGAACCATTCTACGGATTCTTTACTTATACACTGCCTCATGCAGAACTGGCACAGCCGAACGATTCCATTCTACAGCATTACAAGAAACAGTTCTTCGAAGACAAGACTTGGGGAGGAAATGAGGGCTCCCGTTACAATCCGGCGGTTTATACACACGCTGAATTTGCAGGTATGATTACTCGTCTGGATGCTTACGTGGGTGAAATCTTGGCGAAACTGAAAGAAAAGGGAATAGATGAAAATACGCTGGTGATTTTCAGCAGTGACAATGGCCCTCATGAAGAAGGTGGAGCAGATCCAGCATTCTTCGGTCGTGACGGACAGTTGCGTGGTTTGAAAAGACAATGTTACGAAGGGGGTATCCGCGTTCCGTTCATTGTAAGATGGCCGGAGAAAATTAAGGCAGGTACGGTAAACCATCATCAATTGGCTTTCTATGATGTGATGCCTACATTCTGTGAATTGATTGGTGACAAGAAGTTCCCTAAGAAATACATCAACAAGAAAGTTGCAGGAGATTGTTTCGATGGCATCTCATTTGCTCCAACTTTGTTTGGCAAGAATGATGAACAAAAGAAGCACGACTTCCTGTATTGGGAATTCCATGAGACCAATCAAATCGGTGTCCGTATGGGCGACTGGAAAATGGTGGTGAAAGCAGGCAAGCCTCATCTGTATAATTTGGCAGATGATATTCACGAAGATCATGACGTGGCAGCACAGCATCCTGATATTGTAGAAAAGATGAAGGATATCGTGAAACAAGAACATCGTCCCAGTGATTATTTTAAAGTGACTTTGCCTGAATAAAGTGGCAGATTACGTAAGGGTAAGGCTCCTTATAAAATGCGTGCACCCCACGAATCACTTCGTAGGGTGCACTCAACTAATAACTAACTTCTTTTACTTTTGTGGTTTACGTAATTTCTATATGACTAACGATGCAAAGATAGGCAGTATCAACCAATTGTGCAATACCTAAAAGTTTGGACTTTTACTCTCTTTTCAGCTTGTAGTGAAATCGATGGACTAATCAATAATGTGGACCCCTTATTCCTGACATTATGAAAGAATATAGGGGTAAAAAGTATAAAAAAGAGAAATTATTGAACTTTTTGCTACATTTATCTTGTTTTTGAGATTTTAGGATGAAATGCACTTTTGAGTTCTCTCTGTTTTTTCTGGTAGTTTAGTCATCTTTTATTACTTATACATGGTTACTGATTTACGAAAGCCATTCTTTCAAATGCTTGTGGAACGACTCTTTTTTTGCTCTTTAAAGGCAGAAAGACAGGATTTGATGTTCCATTGGAGACACGGCTTGACGTTTTAAATAAGACGTCAGGCCGTGTCTGTTTTTCTTTATCTGAAAGTACGTTGCTTGATTATTTAGGAAAGGTTGCGTTTCCTTGGCATTGCTAAGTGAGCATGCATGGCTTTCACGCCAATCAGTGACTGATAAACAAGAGCCTTTGCTGATTTTGTTAAATCTTTTGTCAGCTTTTGATTCATTTCTTTAAATTGTATCTTTGTGCATTATTAACTTTGTAGACTAAGAATCGTATGAAGAAAGTTTTTCTTTTCTTTTTGAGTTTGCTGTATGTGGCAGGAGGGATTCAGGCCTCTCCGATAACGGGACTTTTGGAGCGTATTGATAAAGGCGCTTCTTCTAAATTTATCATTGAACGTGTTCAATCTTCTTGTGATTTTTTTGAATTGGCTCAAAAAGGAAAGAAGGTAGTGGTGCGTGGAAACAATTATGTGAATATAGCGACCGGCATTCATTGGTATCTGAAATATTATGCGGGGGTCCACTTGACGTGGGATGGTATGCAGGCGGAATTGCCGGATGTGCTTCCTGCGGTAGTGCGTGAAGAACGCCATGAAACCAATTTGAAGCATCGTTATGATTTAAATTACTGTACTTATTCTTATTCAATGCCCTTCTGGGATTGGGAACGCTGGGAGCAGGAAATAGACTGGATGGCTTTGCATGGAATCAACCGTCCGCTTTCTATTGTAGGTACAGGAACGGTATGGCGGAATGTCTTGTTGAAGTTAGGATATACCTCAGATGAAGTGAATGATTTTATGGCAGGACCGGCTTTTCAGGCGTGGTGGCTGATGAATAATATGGAAGGATGGGGAGGACCTAATCCTGACAGTTGGTATGAACAGCAAGAGAAACTTCAAAAGAAGATTGTAAAGCGGATGCATGAATATGGTATCGAACCGGTCTTTCCTGGTTATTCGGGAATGGTTCCCAATAATGCCAAAGAGAAACTGGGACTGGATGTTGCCAATCCGGGACGATGGGGAGGATATAACCGTCCGGCTTTTCTGCAGCCTACCGACCCGAACTTCGCTCGTATTGCTGCCTTGTATTATAAAGAGATGACTCGCCTGTTTGGAAAAGCAAATTATTATAGCATGGACCCTTTCCATGAGGGAGGAAGTGTGGCAGGAGTCGACTTGGAAGCGGCAGGAAAGGCTATTTGGAAAGCGATGAAGAAAGCGAATCCGAAGGCGGTCTGGGTGGCTCAAGCCTGGCAGGCCTGTCCGCATCCCGAAATGATAGAGAACCTTCCGGCTGGAGACCTGATTGTCTTGGACCTTTTCTCGGAAAGCCGTCCGCAATGGGGAGATCCTGCATCTACGTGGTATCGGAAAGAGGGTTTCGGACCCCACGATTGGCTGTATTGCATGCTGCTGAATTACGGTGGTAATGTGGGGTTGCATGGAAAGATGGCTCATGTCATTGATGAGTTTTATAAGGCACGTGAAAGCCGTTTTAATAAGACTTTGAAGGGGGTAGGCATGACCATGGAAGGCATAGAAAACAATCCGGTGATGTATGAACTTCTTTGTGAACTGCCATGGCGAGCGACTCGTTTTGACAAAGACGAATGGTTGGAGGGATATCTGAAGGCACGGTATGGCAAGACGCATGCCGCAGTGCTGAATGCATGGACGCTCCTAAGTAATACGATTTATAATTGTCCTGCCAAATCCGTTCAGCAAGGTACCCATGAATCTGTCTTTTGTGCTCGTCCTTCTCTCCATGTTTACCAGGTATCCTCTTGGTCGGAAATGGAAGATTATTATGACCCGAAAGATATTATCCGGGCTGCTGGTATGATGGTTGAGGCAGCAGAAGAGTTTCGTGGCAATCATCATTTTGCTTACGATCTGGTGGACATCGTCCGACAGGCGGTAGCGGAGAAAGGACGCCTGATTTATCCGGTGGTAGTGAGCGCATATCAATCGGGAGACGAGGAATTGTTTGCTTTGGCCTCTTCCCGTTTCTTGGAACTGATTCGTCTGCAGGACAGACTCTTGGGCACCTGTTCAGATTTTCGTTTGGGAAAATGGGTTCAAGATGCCCGTTCCTTGGGAGAAACTCCGGCTGAGAAGGATTGGTGTGAATGGAACGCAAGGGTACAAGTAACTACTTGGGGGCATCGTGAAGCAGCCGATAAGGGAGGATTGCATGACTATGCTCACCGGGAATGGAACGGACTCTTGATTGATTTCTATTATCTCCGCTGGAAGACGTATTTTGATTTTCTGAGAGACGAGATGCGAGGACTGAATCCTGAACCGATAGACTTTTATGCATTGGAGGAGCAATGGACCCTGCAGCACAATCCTTATACCGCAGCATCGGAAGGGGATGCCCTTGATGTGGCCAAAGCGGTATTTGAAAATATCCAGTGAACTTACTTAAAAAAATAATGCAAAGTACCCGCTTCATGGGGGTGGGTACTCCTTAACTCATCTTTTATGAAAAAACAATTTTGGATTACATGGTTTATTTTGCTGTGTTCCGTGTTTAATCTGAGTGCGGAAGACTATGAACCGCAATTCTCTACAGCGGGATTCTATGTCTTGCCTCATACAGGGCGTTCTGTCTCCAATATGAATCCTGCATGGCGTTTCCATAAAGGGAAAATTGCCGGTGCTGAATCAGTGGCATTCGATGATGCCAACTGGGAGAGAGTGTCTTTGCCTCATGGTATTGAACTGCTTCCATCGGAAGCCAGCGGATGTGTCAATTACCAAGGAGAAGTATGGTACCGAAAACATTTTGTTCCTTCCGAGAATTGGAAGGGGAAAAAGCTGTTTCTTCATTTTGAAGCCATTATGGGCAAGTCGAAGGTGTGGGTGAACGGCCAACTGATGACTGAACATTATGGAGGCTTTCTTCCTGTAATTGTTGATGTGAGTTCTGCCCTGCATTTTGGGACAGACAATGTGATCGCTGTCTGGGCAGATAACAGCGATGACCCCAGTTATCCTCCAGGAAAATCGCAAGATGTGTTGGACTTTACCTATTGTGGAGGAATCTATCGTGATTGCTGGATGATAGCTCATGATTCTGTATTTCTGACCGATGCCAATTACGAGAATGAAAAAGCAGGTGGGGGCTTGTTTGTCTCTTACGACCAAGTTTCTGAACGTTCTGCTGTAATCAACTTAAAGGCTCATGTGCGTAATGCTTCTGAAAAAAAGTTTGCTGGTCGGCTGGTGTATGAATTGTATGACAAAGAAGGAAAGAAGGTATTGGATGCTTCACAGCCACTTCAAGTGAGAAGCAAGGAGGCTGTTCATCTCAAGAACTCGCTTGTCCTGAAACGTCCTCACCTTTGGCAACCGGATTCTCCTTATCTCTATCAGTTGCATGTGCTGGTAAAGAACCGACGTGGTGAAATCGTTGATGGGTATCGTCGCCGCATAGGAGTGCGAAGCATCGAGTTCAAAGCGGAAGAAGGGTTCTGGTTGAACGGAAAACCTTATGAAGAACCGCTAATCGGAGCCAATCGACATCAGGATTTTGCCGTGATAGGCAATGCACTTCCCAATAGTCTGCATTGGCGCGATGCGAAAAAGTTGAGAGATGCAGGACTGCGTGTTATCCGCAATGCCCATTATCCGCAGGACCCTTCCTTTATGGATGCCTGTGATGAGTTAGGCTTGTTTGTGATAGTGAATACTCCTGGTTGGCAGTTCTGGAATGAAGCCCCGAGTTTTGCTGAGTTTGTTTATCAAGACATTCGCAACATGGTGCGCCGTGACCGGAATCATGCTTCCGTATGGATGTGGGAACCCATCTTGAATGAGACTTGGTATCCGGCTGATTTTGCCAAGAATGTGAAGGATTTGATTCATGAAGAATACCCTTATCCGTATGGTTATGCAGCTTGTGACGACACTGCACGCGGGCATGAACATTATCAAGTACGTTTTTCACATCCGTTTGATAAAAATGGAAAGCCGGTGGCTCAGGAAAAGGGGGTGACTTATTTTACCCGTGAATGGGGAGATAATGTAGACGACTGGAATTCTCACAATTCACCAAGCAGGGTGAACCGTGTATGGGGAGAAATTCCGATGCTCATTCAAGCTCAGGGATATGCGAAGCCCGATTACCCCTATACTTGTTACGATGCCCTTTATCGGACCAATCGTCAGCATATAGGAGGCTGTTTATGGCATTCCTTCGATCATCAGCGTGGCTACCATCCCGACCCTTTCTATGGAGGTATTATGGACGCGTTCCGTCAGCCCAAGATTGCTTATTACTTGTTTCAGGCTCAACGTCCGCCGTTTGATAATCCGGAGTTGGCAGCTGAGTCCGGTCCGATGGTACACATTGCCCACATCATGTCTCCTTTTTCTCCTGCAGATGTTACGGTATACAGCAATTGTGAGGAAGTGCGATTGACAGATGGGGTACACAATAAAACCTATACTTATCAGAAGGCTCCGGATTCAAAAGGAATGCCTTCTCCTGTGATAACTTTTCCTGGGATATTTAATGTCATGGATGATAAGAAGCTGGCCCGAAGCGGCAAGCATCAAGAATCGTTCTTGCTGGCTGAAGGACTGATGGATGGAAAGGTGGTGGCAAGCCATAAAGTGTATCCTAGCAGACGTCCCAGCAAATTGTTGCTGTGGCTCGACAATGAAGGAGTAGGAATGAAGGCGGATGGTTCTGACAAGGTAGTGGTAGTAGCCGCCGTGTCGGATGCACAAGGAAACATCAAGCGACTGAACAACTATACGCTCCGATTTGAATTGGAAGGTCCCGGCAAGTTGGTAGGTGATGCATCTACCTGTACCAATCCGCGTCCGGTACAATGGGGTACAGCTCCTATCTTGGTGGAGGCATCTACGGAACCGGGAACCATCAAAGTGAAAGCTTCTGTTATCCTGGAGGGAAAACAAGTGCCCATGTGTGCAGAGATGGAAATACCTGTGGCTGCAGCTTCCCTTCCGATCATTGCCAATCCTGCAGATTTGGCTTTGTTGAAGGAAACTCGGTACGAGACCTCGGCAATCCGAACCGTTGATTTGTCTGTAAAGAAGGATATGCAGACCAAACTTCAAGAAGTAGAGAGACAGCAGACAGAGTTTGAGTAGAACAGGTAGGATTTTTGCAAAATAGTTTTTATTTTTACAGCCTAATTTATAATTCGATAATTTTATGAAGAAGATTGTATCCATCATCACTTTAGTTGCTTGTATGTTTATGGCATTCCCAGCACAAGCACAGATTAAGTTTGGAGTAAAAGGTGGTTTGAACATTTCAAAGGTTACCTTTTCTGAAGATATCTTGGACGGGAATAACCGTACCGGATTCTTTATTGGTCCTACTGCAGAGTTTACCCTTCCACTCGTAGGATTGGGTATTGATGTGGCCGCTCTCTATAGCCAATCACCTTCTGAATTCCGTTTTCAGGGAACAGATGAAATGGTTGGGATTGCTGGAACAGATGTTTATGTGAAGCAGACATTAAAATCCATTGAGGTGCCGGTAAATGTGAAATGGACTGTCGGTTTGGGAAGCACGCTTGGTCTCTTCTTGGCTGCAGGTCCTCAGTTCGGTTTCAATGTAGGAGACGGACATTATGCCAATTTATTTGACATGAAGAAATGTTATACTTCTTTCAACTTGGGAGGAGGTTTGAAGATCCTGAGACATTTCCAGTTGGGTCTTAACTATAACTTCGGTATCGGCAAGTTGGCAAAATCCATTAAAGAAGAAAGTGATGACAAAACAACCGATATGAAAAAGAACACCTGGCAGGTTTCTTTAGCTTATATGTTCTGATGAAGGCTAAGGGCTTGTCCCTTTCTTTTGCATTTGATAGAAATGCCTCTGTTGCATCCGATGCAGCGGAGGCATTTTTTGCACTTTGCTGTAAGCCAGTTACCAATCTATGTTTTTTTACTATATCTTTGCAGAATGAAGAAATATGTCGATGTCATAGTGTCTTTGCCTATTGTCGGTTTGTACACTTATTCTTTGCCTCCAGAAATGGAAGACAAGGTGGTAGTGGGATGCCGGGTGGTCGTTTCGTTTGGTGCGAAGAAGTATTATACGGCCATTGTGGATAAGGTACATTATGTCAAGCCGGAGGCGTATGAAACAAAAGAGGTTGCTGAACTGCTCGATGAGCAGCCGGTGCTATTGCCTTACCAGTTCGCATTTTGGAAGTGGATGGCCGACTATTATCTTTGTACGTTGGGAGATGTCTATAAGGCAGCTATTCCTTCAGGAATGAAATTGGAGAGTGAATCACTGGTTGTCTATAATCCCGACTTTGAGGCAGAAGCTCCTCTTCCAGAAAAAGAACAGCGGATACTTGATTTGCTGAGCAACGACCCGGAACAGTGCGTCACGCAACTGGAAAGGGCCAGCGGCATCAAGAATATCCTTCCGGTGGTCAAGGCTCTGCTGGAGAAGAAGGCCATCATCATGAAGGAAGAGTTGAAGCGGAGCTACAAGCCTCGTACCGAGGCACGTGTTCGTCTGACAGAACCGATGCGTGAGGAAATCCGATTGCAAGAAGAATTCAATAAGTTGTCACGTTCACCCAAGCAGTTGTCTGTACTGATGAAGTACATTGAATTGTCGGGTTGGATGAAGAACGGAAGCACTTTGAAAGAAGTGACCAAGAAGGAACTGTTAGATGTAGCCGGTGCAAGTTCTTCCATCTTGAAGGGATTGGTTGACAAAGGAATCTTTGAGGTTTATCAGTACGAGGTAGGTCGACTGACGGCAGGACCTATACAGACGGTAGCTACCAATCAGTTGAACGAAGCTCAGCAGCGTGCCTATGAGGCTATTCTCTCTACTTTTTTTCAAAAGAATGTTTGTTTGCTGCATGGTGTCACCTCCAGCGGCAAGACAGAAATCTATATCCGTCTTATAGAAAAGGCCATTCAAGCAGGAAAGCAGGTGCTTTATCTCTTGCCTGAGATTGCATTGACTACCCAGATAACAGAACGTCTGCGGCGAGTCTTCGGAAATCGTCTGGGCATTTATCATTCCAAATTCCCCGATGCGGAACGTGTGGAAATATGGAAGAAACAATTGACGGAGAACGATTATGATGTTATTTTGGGAGTCCGTTCCTCTATCTTCTTGCCTTTCCGACGTTTGGGTTTGGTCATCGTAGATGAGGAACATGAGAATACGTATAAGCAGCAGGATCCGGCTCCCCGTTATCATGCAAGAAATGCAGCCATTATGCTGGCTTCCCGTTATGGGGCTAAAGTCTTGTTGGGAACCGCAACGCCGAGCATAGAGACTTATTATAACGCTACGCATGGAAAGTATGGATTGGTGGAGTTGACAGAACGTTACCAGCATATCCAATTGCCAGCAATTGAGGTGGTCGACATCAAGGAGCTTGCTCGAAAGAAACGGATGACCGCACAGTTCTCTCCGCTTCTTTTGTCAAAGATTCGTGAGGCTCTGGAACATAAAGAACAGGTTATCCTTTTCCAGAATCGGCGAGGATTCGCTCCGATGATTGAATGCCGTACATGCGGTTGGGTGCCGAAATGCAAGAATTGTGATGTAAGTCTGACTTACCACAAAGGGCTGAATCAGCTGACTTGCCATTATTGCGGGTACACTTATCAGGTTCCGAAATCATGTCCGGCCTGTGGGAGTGTTGAGCTGTTGAACCGTGGCTTTGGTACAGAAAAGATAGAAGATGACATCAAACTGCTGTTCCCGGAAGCGAGAGTAGCCCGTATGGATTTGGATACGACCCGTACCCGAACAGCGTATGAACGGATAATTGCCGATTTCCAAGATGGAAGGACGGATATTCTTATCGGTACCCAGATGGTATCGAAGGGACTGGATTTTGACCACGTGAGCGTGGTCGGTATCTTGAATGCCGATTCCATGTTAAATTATCCCGATTTCCGCTCGCATGAACGAGCTTTCCAATTGATGGCTCAGGTGGCGGGCCGTGCCGGAAGAAAGCATCGCCAAGGGCTGGTGGTTCTACAGACAAAATCGCCAGAACTTCCATTGATTCATCAGGTGGTAACTAACAACTTCCAGCAGATGAATGCTGAGCAGTTGGAGGAAAGGGAACTCTTCAAGTATCCGCCGTTTTATCGGTTGATTTATGTCTACTTGAAGCATCGCAAGGAGGATGTGCTGGAACAGGCAGCTTACTGCATGGCACTTTCCTTACGCCAAGGATTGGGAGACCGCGTTTTAGGACCCGACAAACCTCCTGTATCTCGTATACAGACGTTGTTTATAAAGAAAATCGTTGTCAAGGTAGAGCAGCAGGCATCTATGGCTAAAATCAGAGAGTATCTGCGTCAAGTACAACGATACATTATAGAAGATGAACGCTTCCGTTCGCTCGTTGTTTATTACGACGTAGACCCGATGTAAGCTTTTAAAAAGAAGGTTATGAAAATAGAATTAGATGTACATACACATACGATAGCCAGTGGTCATGCATTCAGCACTTTGCAGGAAATGGCTCAAGCTGCAGCTGGTAAAGGATTGAAGGTCTTGGGCATTACCGAGCATGCTCCAAGCATGCCTGGAACTTGTAATCCGATTTACTTCCGCAATCTCTATGTTGTACCTCGTCAGATGTATGGCATTGAGTTGTTGTTGGGAGCTGAAATCAATATCTTGGATACCAAGGGTACGTTGGACTTGGACGAGTCTTATCTGAAACGTTTGGATATCCGTATTGCGGGAATTCATTCCTTATGTTATGAACAAGGAACGGTGGAAGAAAAGACTCACGGATTAATCCAAGTCATATCCAATCCTTATACGCACATAATCAGCCATCCGGGTGATGGTACGGCAAAACTGCTCTTTGAACCCATTGTTCAAGCTGCAAAAGAATACCATACCTTGCTGGAGATTAACAACTGTTCGCTGAGGCCAAGTCGCAATAAAAAAGATGCACGAGGCAATAATCTTGAGATTCTCCGCCTCTGTAAGCAGTATGAAGTGCCGGTAATATTGGGAAGTGATGCTCATGTCTCTTTTGATATCGCCAATTATGAATACCTTTGGCCGTTGTTGAAGGAAGCCGAGTTCCCGGAAGCACTGATTATAAACCGAAGTGTGGATCAATTCAAGGAATATTTGAATATACCCTCTCTACAAGGATGAAAGCCTGCTGATATCTTCATTATGAGAAAGCGATGAAATAGAAAGAATCATTATTATGAATCCATTACATCACCAACTATGATTAAAATATTATTTGTCTGTTTGGGCAATATATGCCGTTCTTCTTCTGCAGAAGAAATTATGCGTACATACATCAAACGTGCTGGCATGGAGCACGAAATAGAAGTTGACTCAGCTGGAATTCTAAGCTATCACAAAGGGGAACTGCCCGATGAACGCATGCGTGCTCATGCGATTCGCCGTGGTTACAATTTAACACACCTCTCACGTCCGGTACTGACGGAGGACTTTTATAATTTCGATTTGATTATTGGCATGGATGACCGTAACATCGCTGACCTTCATGAAAAGGCTCCAGACCTTGCTACAATCCATAAAGTATTCCGTATGGCGGAATTTTGCCGCAAGAACCAAGTAGATTATGTACCCGATCCTTATTACGGAGGTTCACAGGGATTTGAGAATGTCCTTGATATTTTGGAAGATGCTTGTGAAGGACTCTTGGAAGGCGTAAAGGCTTGGAAGAGCCGGGGTACAGAACAACCGATAAATAAAGAATAATACGACTATATAATAGATTGACTCATGAAACAAACACTAGCTCCTTTTGCCAAACCTTTATATGTGATGACGAAGCCGGTAGGTGCAGTCTGTAATTTGGCTTGTGATTACTGTTACTATCTGGAAAAAACAAACCTCTATAAGAATGCCACTTCAAAGTATGTGATGAGTGATGAACTTTTGGAACGTTTCATCAAAGAGTATATCAATTCACAAACGATGCAAGAAGTGCTTTTTACTTGGCATGGCGGAGAAACGCTGATGCGTCCGCTGAGTTTTTACAAACGTGCGATGGAATTGCAGCGCATGTATGCCAATGGTCGCCGCATAGACAATTGTATCCAGACCAACGGTACATTGCTGAATGATGAATGGTGTGAATTCTTCAAGCAGAACAATTGGTTGGTAGGTGTCTCTATCGATGGACCGCAGGAGTTCCATGATGAATACCGCAAGAACCGTCAGAGACGTCCTTCTTTTGTGAAGGTTATGCGAGGAATCGAATTGTTGAAGAAACATGGAGTAGAATGGAATGCGATGGCGGTAGTGAATGATTTTAATGCAGATTATCCGATTGAATTTTATAATTTCTTCAAGTCAATCGGTGCACATTATATTCAGTTCGCTCCGATTGTAGAACGTATCTATAAACATAGTGACGGACGTCACTTGGCTACTCCGCTACAAGAAGGAGAAAAGTTGGCCGATTTCTCTGTCTCTCCAGAACAATGGGAAAATTTCCTCTGTACGTTGTTTGATGAATGGGTGAAGCAAGACGTGGGGCAGTACTATATTCAGATTTTTGATTCTACTTTGGCTAATTGGGTAGGAGAGCAGCCCGGAGTATGTTCTATGGCGAAGACCTGTGGCCATGCGGGCGTTATGGAATTCAATGGAGATGTCTACTCGTGTGACCATTTTGTATTCCCTGAGTTCAAGTTGGGAAATATTTATGAAAAAACACTGGTAGAGATGATGTACAGCGACCGTCAGCTGGAATTCGGGCAAATGAAGCAGAAATCACTTCCAACTCAATGCAAAGAATGTGAATTCTTGTTCGCATGCAACGGAGACTGTCCGAAGAACCGTTTCGCAAAGACTGCAGACGGAGAACCCGGATTGAATTATCTCTGTAAAGGCTATTATCAGTTCTTTAAGCATGTAGCTCCTTATATGGATTATATGAAAAAGGAATATTTGGCACAGCGTGCTCCGGCAAACGTAATGGAAGCTATCAAGAATGGAGAATTTAATACGCTTTGATTCTTGACATGACTAGTCCTAAATAACCGTTACAAGTTATTTAGGACTAGTCATGTTTTCAATCCAATCGGATGAAACGGTTTTTCTTTGTCAAAACTTCCCATGGGAAGGAAGTTTGCTCTTTCAGTGTTTGGCGATGCAGTCGGTCAACTGTTCAAGACAAGAGAGTGGATACCCTCTTATTTCTTGAGTTCAGGATAACTGATTCGCGTATGATACATGGTCTTCAATTTTTCTTTGAATACCCCTTTTACTAACGAAATATCCTTGAAAGTGATAGGGCATTCTTTGAAGAATCCATCTTGTACCTGGCTGTCAATGATTTTTTCTACCAAGTTAGAAATGCTTTCCTCTGTATATTCAGGAAGGCTTCGTGAAGCAGCTTCAACCGAGTCGGCCATCATCAGAATAGCCTGTTCCTTGGTAAACGGATTAGGGCCCGGATATTGGAATGCAGAGATGTCTACTTCTTCGTCCGGATGCTCATTCTTGTATGAAATATAGAAGAATTTTGTGACACCGGCACCGTGATGGGTACGGATAAAATCTTTAATTACCTGCGGAAGATTGTATTTATCTGCCAGTTTCATGCCATCGGTGATATGGTTGATGACAATCTGTGCACTCTGTTTGTAGTCAAGCTGGTCGTGTGGATTCACTCCCGATTGATTTTCTGTAAAGAATGCGGGGTTCAGCATTTTTCCAATATCGTGATACATGGCACCTGTACGTACCAACTGGCTGTCGGCTTCAATACGATTGGCAGCGGCTGCTGTCAGGTTGGCCAATTGAAGCGAGTGCTGGAATGTGCCTGGTGCAACCTCTGACATCTCTCGCATCAGTTTGTTGTTGATGTTGGAGAGTTCGACCAAGGTTACGTTTGATGTAAATCCAAAAGTCTTTTCCAAGATGAAAAGCAGCGGATAAGTAAATAACAGCAACACACCGTTAATGACAAAACTGATATAAGTCTGCGTACTTAGCTGTGCTATACTGTTTACATGAATTAAATCGAGAGCCAGATACAACCCTGCATAAACGCCCGTAATAATCAGTGAACTTCGGAGCAACTGTGAACGCTGTGAAAGTTCACGCAGACTATAAATGCCAGCCATGCCGGCAGCAAGCTGCAATAGAATGAATTCATGCGGTGTACGCAACGGGATGGAACAAATTAAGATGGAAATCACATGCGCCATGAAAGCGGTACGTGAGTCCAAGAAAATGCGAATAAGCATTGGAATCATTGCAAACGGAATGATATAAACGCTTAAGAAAGCGTGCTCTACCATAACGAAAGTCAGAATCGGGAACATGATGATGATGCCAAAGAGCAAATAAAGTTTGCCACGTGTATGATAATAATCCTCACGGAAAAGTTTCAGATAAATCATAAACATCAGAATCAGGATAGAAGCAAACAGAATCTGACCGAAAAGTGTAAGACGTTTGCCCGTATTCGTTTCAGCTCGCTTGTCCCATTCTTTCCTTAGAGAGTTCAAGATATTGAACGTATGCTGGTCGATGATTTCGCCACGGTCGATAATCTTTTGGCCGCTCATCACATAGCCGGTAGCCCATGAAATGCCCGACAGCAAATCTTGTTTTGCCGTTTCAGACTTTTCCGCATCGTAGCTCAGATTGGGAGTGATGTAATTATCCAGGTTGCAGCGCTGTAAAAGCAGCTTGTTGTAATTGATTGTGTCGGCATTCACCAGTTGCTCGTAAGCCTGTTTAATGGAATACGTCTCATCCAGTGCTTTCTCCTTTGATGTATTCTGGTCGACTATCTGTAGCTTATTGATTTTATTCAGGCTCAGTTGGCTCATGTCATTCGGTGAAAGTATTCCCTTGTCGTAAATATCTTTCAACATTCTTTCCAAGTGTACCCGATAATGCGGATAAGGGATGATACGCACCAGACTGTCGGTATAATCTTTCTTGAAATTGAGGAGCATTTTTTCTCCGATTTCATTGTTGATATAGAAATACGGTGCATAAAAAGCCATGACACTATCTTGTTCTGCTTGTACCTGCTCATCTCCTTTGTAGATAGGGAAGTCGAAAGAAGCCTGTAAGAGCCCATATTTCCACGGCTTGTTCATTTCATACTGATAACTGAAGCTTCTTTCTTTAGGCATGAAGTAGACTATTGTCGCTACGGTCACCAAGAAAATGATGCACCGATAAAAAAAATCTTTGTATTGGAATTCTCCTTCGCTTTGGAAACTTTTCATATTACTTGATATTTTGAATGCAAAATAAGTAAAAAACGGGAAAAATAGATTAATTTTGCATTATATTTTTAGTTGAAACACATTATGGCTGAAAGAAAAGTAAGAGTCCGCTTTGCACCGAGTCCAACAGGTGCATTGCATATCGGCGGTGTGCGCACTGCCTTATACAATTATCTGTTCGCCCGCCAGCACGGGGGAGATATGATCTTCCGTATCGAAGATACCGATTCACATCGTTTTGTTCCTGGAGCAGAAGAGTATATCATTGAATCATTCAAGTGGTTAGGCATCAAATTTGATGAAGGTGTTAGCTTCGGTGGAAACTATGGTCCTTATCGTCAGTCGGAACGTCGCGATATCTACAAGAAATATACAAAAGTTCTTTTGGATGCCGGTAAAGCTTATATCGCTTTCGATACTCCAGAGGAATTGGACGCAAAAAGACAAGAAATTCATAACTTCCAGTATGATGCTTCTACTCGTATGTCTATGCGCAACTCATTGACTATGAGTAAAGAAGAGGTAGATGCATTGATTGCGGAAGGTAAACAATATGTGGTTCGCTTCAAGATTGAACCGAATGAAGATGTACATGTACACGATATCATCCGTGGTGAAGTAGTCATTAACTCTTCTATCTTGGATGATAAAGTTCTATATAAGTCGGCTGATGAACTTCCTACTTATCACTTGGCTAACATTGTAGACGACCATCTGATGGAAATCTCACACGTTATCCGTGGTGAGGAATGGTTGCCTTCTGCACCGCTTCACGTACTTTTGTACCGTGCTTTCGGTTGGGAAGATACTATGCCTGAATTCGCTCATCTTCCTTTGCTGCTGAAGCCAGACGGTAATGGTAAATTGAGCAAACGTGATGGTGACCGTTTGGGATTCCCTGTATTCCCATTGGAATGGCATGATCCTAAGACCGGTGAAGTTTCTTCAGGTTACCGTGAATCAGGTTACTTGCCTGAAGCTGTTATCAACTTCTTGGCTCTGTTGGGCTGGAATCCAGGTAACGACCAAGAAATCATGTCGCTTGACGAACTTGTAAAATTGTTCGACCTGCACCGCTGTAGCAAAGCAGGTGCTAAGTTCGACTACGAAAAGGGTAAATGGTTCAACCATGAATACATTCTGTTGAAGAGCGACGAAGAAATAGCTAACCTCTTCCTTCCTATCTTGAAGGAACACGGTATCGAAACTCCGATGGACAAAGTAGTGACTGTAGTAGGCTTGATGAAAGGTCGTGTAAGTTTCGTGAAGGAATTATGGGATACTTGCAAGTTCTTCTTCGTAGCTCCAGAGGAATATGATGCCAAGACCGTAAAGAAACGTTGGAAAGAAGACTCAGCAGAACGTATGACAGAATTGGCTGCCTTACTTGAATCGTTGGATGACTTCTCACTCGAGCATCAGGAAGAAGTTGTTATGAAATGGATTGAAGATAAAGGTTACCACATGGGTAACATCATGAATGCCTTCCGCTTGACATTGGTCGGTGAAGGAAAGGGACCTCATATGTTTGATATTACCGCAGTATTAGGTAAAGAGGAAACAATCAAGCGCATGCGCCGAGCTATTGAGGTGCTCAAATAAGAAAAAGCATGATTTATAATATCTTTATCTACCTTTATATCAGTGCAGTTCGATTGGCTGCACTGTTCAACAAGAAAGTTGCGAAGATGTGGAAAGGTGAAAATGAAGCTTTCAGCATCTTAAAGAAACAAATAGATTCTTCCGCAAAATACCTTTGGTTTCATGCGGCCTCTTTGGGTGAATTTGAACAAGGCAGGCCGTTGATTGAGGAAATTCGCAAGAAATATCCTCAGTACAAAATTCTGCTGACTTTCTTTTCACCTTCTGGTTATGAGGTAAGAAAAGATTATAAAGGGGCCGATGTGGTATGTTATCTTCCTTTGGACACACCACGCAATGTGTTGCGTTTCTTGGATTTGGCACGCCCTTATATGGCTTTCTTTATAAAGTATGAGTTCTGGAAAAACTATTTGGATGAAATGCGTGTCAGAAATATTCCTGTCTATAGCGTTTCACCGATATTCCGAAAGGAACAGATCTTTTTCCGTTGGTATGGAAGCGGTTATGCCAAGGTCTTGAAGAATTTCACTCATTTGTTCGTCCAAAACCAAGAATCAGTGGAATTGCTGGAACAAATAGGGGTGAAGAACACAACCGTTGTTGGCGATACCCGATTTGACCGTGTGTTGGAAATATGCCAGCAGGCGAAGGAACTGCCTTTGGTAGAAATGTTCAAGGGAACAGCAACCACTTTAGTGGCAGGAAGTTCATGGGCTCCAGATGAAGATATTTTCATTCCGTATTTCAATGCACATCCGGAAATGAAATTGATTATAGCTCCTCATGTCATCAATGATGAGCATCTGAAGGAGATAAAGAGCAAGTTGACTCGTCCGGTCGTTTGTTATTCACAGGCTACGGAAGCGTCTCTGCGTAATGCCGATTGCTTGATCATTGATTGTTTTGGATTGCTTTCTTCCATTTACCGTTATGGTGAAATAGCCTATATCGGTGGAGGGTTCGGAGTGAGTATTCATAACACGTTAGAGGCAGCAGTTTACGGAATGCCGGTTGTTTTCGGACCTAACAACAAGAAGTTTATGGAGGCACAGGGTTTGAAAGCTTGCAAAGGCGGCTTTGAGATTCAAGGAGCCGACGACTTCAATGCTTTGATGGACAAGTTCCTTACTGATTATGGCTTCTTGGATAAGTCAGGAAAAAAATCAGGCAATTTCGTTCGTGACAATGCTGGGGCATTGGAGAAAATCATGAAGGTAGTACGCTTATAAAAGGCTGTTTTTATAAACCATTCAAATAAGAAGAGAGGTGGAATGATACCTGCAATTGCAGATATTGTCCCACCTCTTCTTTTTTAGGCCGGATGATTACTTGTCTTGATTTTAAGATATGAAAAAATAGAGTTATATTTGTTTGCTAACTAAACCTATAAAAAATGAAAAGATTTGTTACCTCTCTATTCTTATTGGTCTGTTCTCTGTCTTTCGTTCTGGCACAGTCTCAGAATTTTGAGATGTCGAAGTACGGGATTCGACCGGGAAACAAAACCAATTTGTCTGCCAAAATGCAGAAAACCATCCAAAAGATACGTAAAGAAGCTGCAGGAAGTCCTGTCGTCTTACAGTTTGAAGAAGGTCAATACCACTTTTATCCGAAAGGTGCTGCCCTGCGGGAATATTATATATCCAATCACGATCAGACAAACCCCAAATATGTGGGCATTGCTTTAGAAGATTTCTCTAATCTAACCTTGGAAGGAAATGGAGCGGAATTTATTTTCCATGGTGTGATGCTGCCACTTTCATTACTTCGTTCTACCGATTGTACCTTGAAGAACTTCAGCATCGATTTTGCTGATCCGCAGATTCTACAGGTGAAAGTTCTGAAGAATACGGAAGAGGGCATTACTTTTCAACCGGCACCTTGGGTAAACTGCCGAATCTCAAAAGATCAGTTCTTTGAAGGTTATGGAGAAGGATGGAACGTCCGTCCGGGTACTGGCATTGCTTTTGAGGAAGAAACCAAGCATGTCGTATATCGTACCAGTGACTTGGCCATTTCCACGAAAGGAGTTAAAGAAATAGAAAAAGGAGTGTTTTATGCTCCAGAATGGAAAGATGAACGCTTGATTCCGGGAACTGTCATTGCGATGAGAGATTATGCCCGCCCTACTCCTGGAATATTCCTTTCACATAATAAGAATACGCAGATTCAGCAGGTAAAGGTGCATTATGCCTATGGAATGGGACTTTTGGCGCAACTTTGTGAGAATATCACATTGGATGGATTCGGTGTTTGCTTGAGAGGAGATGACGATCCTCGTTATTTTACAACACAAGCAGATGCCACTCATTTCTCCAGTTGCAAAGGCATGATTCGTTCAGTCGACGGACTTTATGAAGGAATGATGGATGATGCCATCAATATTCATGGTACTTACCTTAAACTGATTTCTAAAGTGGATGAACGTACGTATGTAGGCCGATACATGCATCCGCAGGCTTGGGGATTCGATTGGGGCTTCAAGGGAGATTCTGTTCAGTTCGTTCGTTCACAAACCATGGAGTTGGTGGACGGACATTATGCCGTCACAGCCATTGTTCCGAATGACCAGCAGGAAGTGCAGGGATCGAAGGAATTCAAGATCACTTTTGACCGTCCCGTACAAGGAATAGAGCTGACTGCCAGCAGTTACGGAATTGAGAACCTGACTTGGACTCCGGAAGTATACTTTGCAGGAAATACCATTCGCAACAATCGTGCGCGTGGTTCCTTGTTCAGTACCCCGAAGAAGACGGTTGTAGAGAATAATGTATTTGATCATACTTCCGGTACGGCTATCTTGCTTTGTGGTGATTGTAACGGTTGGTTTGAAACAGGTGCTTGTAGAGAAGTGGTGATCCGTAATAACAAGTTCATCAACGCACTGACCAATATGTTCCAGTTTACGAATGCGGTGATTTCCATCTATCCAGAAATTCCGAATTTGAAAGATCAGGTAAAATACTTCCACGGAGGTAAGAAAGGAACCATTCGCATAGAGAACAATCAGTTCGATATGTTTGACACGCCTGTATTGTACGCCAAATCTGTGGATGGATTGGTCTTTAAAAATAATGTAATCCGCAAGAATGATTCCTATAAACCGTTCCACTGGAATCAGAACCGCTTCTTGTTGGAAAAGGTTACCAATGTGGAGATAGAATAAAATAGTTTGCAGTTTATAAAATCTCCCGCTATCTGATTGTGATTAGGCAATCGGATAACGGGAGATTTTCTATAGTTTTGATTCCATGAAAGTTATAAACCTATTTCTTTCTAGGTTTTCTTTTCAAATCATCAGGTCTTTGTGAGTATTCTTTTTTACCTATTGTAGGTTCTTCTAAAATTTGTGCAGGAATCTTTTTTCCGGAAGCAGAAACTCTCTTTATCATATCTTCCAAAGCGGTAGCGTATTCAAAATGAATGTGAGAATCTTCTCTATCTTTATTGTTGTATGCAATATATCTTAAATATTCCACACATTTGAAGAACCAATTGTCTGGCATTTCCTTAGAATACATTGGACTGATACGAGTAATGAATTTTAATTTGTCAATAACTTTTTGCTGGTCCATTTGAGGATTAGCAATAAGTGCGTCAATGCGACGAATAGCATCGTCATATTTGTTCGTTCGGATTGCCTGATTAACACGAATGAATTCGCAATTCATTGTCTTGTCTTCAAAGTTGCACAGGCTTTCAATTTCTTCTAGGTCACCATATTGAGTTTCTTTACTTAATTTCGCATCAACAGCTTCTTTTCCAAATAAAGAGCAGAATTGGTCGTAATTAGTAGAAACTTCTTTCAAATAAGGAGTGATTCCTTGAATCGCTTGGTCGAATACATTCCATACTTTTGGGTCTGTTAACTTAGCCCCTCCCTTGATCAACTCATCAAAAGCTGTTGAAACATTCTTTTGTGCATAAATGGAATTATGGTAAATGATATAGTCCATTAAAAAATCAGCTTCTCGATTCCCTTTCTGGTAAGTTTCTTCTAAATATATAGAACGGCGGGTAGGAATCATCGCACTTTCACCGGTATAGATGAATTGTTTGTCTGTTTGGCGGCTTTGACTTCTATGTACTACTTCTTCTGTGGTAGGGTCGATGAAAACGTAAGTTGGGAAGCTGCGTACTTTATATTTTTTTGCGAGTTCGATTCCTTCTCCATTTTCTGTATCGATTTTTGCACAAACAAAGTTTTTATTGTAAAAGGCACCTACATTGGGCTGAGTAAATACTGTCTTAGCCATGTTATAGCAAGGGCCGCACCATTGTGTATAGAAGTCTACGAAAACTAATTTGTTTTCAGCCTTTGCTTTTTTTACGATATCTGCCCATGAGTCGTGGTTGAAATGGATTCCGTAATTGTCTGACTGAATGATTTCTGTTCCAGTATTTGAGGTTGGTGTACAAGAAGAGGTAAAAGTTGCTGTAAGAGCACATGCTAATAGCCCCCCGACAAGAAAAAATCTTCTTTTCATTTTATCTGTATGGTTTTAGTGAGTAATAGTTTACAAATGTAGGGTTAAAAAAATAAATATGAAAATAAATATGAAGTATGTAAGTGAAATTAATAACATGAAAATCTCTTTTATGTAAGTAAATATCTAAGAACAGGTAAAAACGTTAGGATAAAGAGCTTTTTCTGAATGGAGCAATTACTCTGTGGCAAGCGGTATGCACGTGAAAATGCTTTTAGTGTTTAAAGGTTTTTCATACGAATATTTTTCGTGTGATGATTAGTGAAAATACATATTTACAATCTTGGATATTAAGATATTAAGTTTAATTTTTGTCTATTTTTTGAGGTAAAGGCCCAAAGTGATTGTTTATGCAAAAAATATAGGCGGCTTAGGGCATTTTTATTGGTGGAATTTACATTCAATCGTATTTGAATGTGGTGAAATAAATATAATTAAATATGAATATTAAGGACAAGTGTCTATTTATGAGAAACAGTAACAGTTTATTTATTCGTAGCGGCTTCTATATGGCCGTTGCTGCTCTAACTGTTATGCCTTCAGTTCAAATGGCAGCTGCAAATCCTGTTGACGGTATTGAAGTTATCAATCAGTCTAAAATAACAGTTAAAGGTGTTGTGTTTGATGAAGAAGGCTATCCAGTACCTGGAGCAAATATCATTGTGAAAGGAAGTACTGTAGGAACAATTACTGATATTGAGGGAAATTTCTCAATTATCGCTGAAGCAGGTCAGTCTTTGTCAGTTTCTTTTGTCGGTTACGAGAAGCAGGAAGTGCTTATTGTTGCTGGAAAAACTAATTATACGATTCATCTGAATACCGAATCTGAAGTTTTGAGTGAAGTGGTCGTAACAGGTTATCAAACGATTTCAAAAGAGAGAGCTGCTGGTTCATTCTCTATTTTACGTCAGGATGATATGCAAGATAAAATGCAGACCAATATTCTTGACCGTATGGAAGGTATGGTAGCTGGTATGAAGACCAATCCGAATGGTTCGCTTGAAATTCGTGGTATTTCCACCCTTGTTGGTAATACCAAACCTTTGTATGTTGTAGATGGTATTCCTTATGAAGGGGATATTCAAGCTATTAATCCTTCGGAAATTGTAAATATTACAGTCTTAAAAGATGCTTCAGCTGCTTCTATCTATGGAGCACGTTCCGCAAATGGTGTTATTGTAATAACAACGAGAAATGGTGAAGTAGGAAAACCAAAAGTTCGTTATAATGGAACGATTAAGTTTGAACCACTGCCAGACCGTGGATATATGAATTTGACTTCAAGTAAAGAATTGGTTGACTTACAGAAGGAATTATTCGGATATTTTCATAATACATGGGATGAATCAAGTCCTAATTTTATGAATGAAGTTTATGACTTGATGTATCGTAATGAAGCTGGGTTAATCAATGATGCAGAATTAGAAAAGCAGTTGGATGTTTATCGTTATAGAGAACGCTATCATCAAATTCTTGACGAATTTGTACGTCGTTCTAATACAACGCATCAGCATAATTTATCTATATCTGGAGGATCTGACATTTATAAGTATGCCTTGTCTGCGAATTATCAGCAGCAATTACCTCATGAGAAGGAGAAGAAGATGGATAAATATGGATTTAGCTTAAAAAATCAATTTGACTTCTTCAAGTGGCTGACGGTGGACGTCAATATTTTGAATAGTACAAACGGCTCTGATTATGATAATGGTTTTTCGGGTTATGGAATGTTATATAGTGGTTCTTCTTATCGTATGCTTCGTGAAGCGGATGGAAGCCCTACACAGTGGTATTCTACAGGAAAGAATCAAGCTGAAATTGATCGATTGAATTCATTGGGTTTGCGTGATGAAACGTATTATCCTGTAACTTCAATGAATACAGCTCATAAATACGAAAAAAATAGTTATTGGAATATTAATGTGGGTGCAAAGTTTAAGATTGCCAAAGGATTAAGCTTTGATATTCGTTATCAAACTGAAAAGACAAATGGGTATAATAAGCAATATTATACCAAGAATTACTATAAAGTCAATCAAATGATTAATGACGCAACGGTAATTGATAAAAAGACAGGAAAGGTAACTCATTATGTTCCTGAGGGTGGACAGATGAAGGAGACTTGGGCTCGTGACAATTCATATACCTTGCGTGCTCAATTGAACTTTAACCGTGAATTCTCTTCTAAGCATGCTGTTCAAATGATTGCAGGTGCAGAACGTAGAAAAGTCGTTAATCAATTCACTATGTTGCATAAGTATGGTTATGATGATAATAGTTTGTCTTGGAAAGCCATTGATGAATTGACATTGTCTTCTAACATTAGAGGGACAGAATCTGTTTTTGGTTCGTTCTCTTTTGCTAATAGTAAATTGGGGGATGATACATTTAGTTATGTGGATAATCGTTATGTGTCTTTTTATGGTAACGCATCTTATACCTATAACCATCGATTGAACTTTACAGGAAGTATCCGTATTGATCAGTCAAACTTATTTGGAACTGATTCTAAATATCAGTATAAACCGTTGTGGTCTTTAGGTGCTAAGTATGTGGTTCTTGAAAACTTAGGGTTCTTGGATCGCTTGTCTGCTCGTATGACCTATGGTATAAACGGTAATGTGGCCAAGAATGTAGGTCCTTATATGATTGTAAGAGACGATGGATCTAACTATTATACAAATGAGTATCAGGCAGTGATTAGCAGTGCTCCAAATAATTCTCTTCGTTGGGAAAAAACAAAATTGTTTAATATCGGTGTAGACTTCAATATGTTCAAGAATCGTTTGAACGGTAGTATTGAATTCTATAATAAGGCAACTGATGATTTGTTAGGCGATCGTCTTACCGATGCTACTTCAGGTTGGCCAAAGTTGATGCAAAACTATGGATCTATGGTTAACCGTGGTGTTGAACTGACATTGCAAGGAATGGTCCTTTCTACAAAAGATTTCAGTTGGGACGCTAGCTTCATGTTTAGTTATAATAAAAACAAATTGACAAAACTTGATGCAGCCGGAACTTCTGCCAACTATTGGTATTCTCGTGATAGAGAAAAAGTGGGCTATCCTTTAGGCTCTATATTTGCTATACGTTATGCAGGTCTTGATGAGGAAGGTAATCCTATCGCTTATAAAGCAGATGGAACTATTATCAATAGCAGTAGAGACTTGGAAGCAGAAGACTTGAAGTATGTAGGTACAAGACATGCACCATACAGTGCATCCTTGAGTAACCATTTTAAATATAAGAACTTCGATTTGAGTTTTATGTTTGTTTACTATGGTGGCAATGTGATGAGAGATGTTGCTTCTAGTTACATGTTTACTATGTATCCAGTATTGAATTATACGAGTGCGATGGATAGAGATCGTTTGAACTTTTGGCGTGAACCGGGTGATGAAAAAGATCCAGATATGAATCCTGCTTTCCAATTTAGAAATGGTAAAACTTGTGCTGATCTATGGCGATATGCGGATAAACACATAGAAAAGGGAGACTATATAAAGTTACGTGATATTACAGTTGGCTACACCTTCCCGAAGGAATGGTTGCGGAAAGCATATATCCAAAGCCTTCGTTTTAGTCTTCAAATTCAGAACTCATTCTATTGGGCAGCAAATAAAAAGCATTTGGATCCAGAAGTTGCAACAGATAGTTCTAGAGGTCAACATCTTCCTGCAACTTATACATTGGGATTAGCAATCGATTTTTAACAAGAAAATAAGAAAAAAAATGAAAATAAGAACTTATTTATTTTTAGGCTTAAGTGCTTTGGCATTACAGAGCTGTGATAGTTTCTTAAGTAATAAGCCTAAAGGTTATACGATTCCTGAAAATTTTGAAGATTATGCGAAATTGTTGAACCATAGTTCCTTACAATATTCTTCTGATCCTGTATTGAATTATATTACGGATGACTTGTACTTGACATCAGAAGGTGAAGTAAAAGATGAAAAAGGAAAGGACTTTACGCAGTTTGACTTTAGTGGTGCGTACGACCATGAAAGAAACTTATATAGTTTTAAAGGTGGTCAGGTTCTAACTCCAGGTAATACGGACCCTTTATGGAATGATGCGTATGGTAGAATCTATGTGTACAATAGTGTAGCTAATAATATTATGGATGTTATGGATGCTACCGAAGACAAGAAACGTGCAGTACGTGCTGAGGCTTTGGTTGGTAGAGCTTTTGAATACTTGAACTTGGTCAATACGTTTGCAAAGCATTATGATCCTGCAACAGCAGAGAACGATTATGGTGTTCCTATTGTTTTGAGTGAAGAAGTGGTTAATACTGTGTATGTTCGCAATTCCGTAAAAGAAGTTTACGATTTAATTCTTCAGGATTTGGAGGAAGCTGTTCGCTTCTTGCCTAAAGTAACTCCAAATGTATATCATCCTAATAGAAGCATCGGTTTCGCGTTCTTATCTCGTGTATATTTATATATGGGAGCCTATAAAAAGGCTTTGGAAAATGCAAATCATGCACTAGAGTTGAATAATGAATTGCATGAATTTAAGCCGTATACGACTATTCATAGTACGTTTGGACGTATTGTCAGGGCAGATGATCATAATATAACCTTTCCTGAAGATGTCAAGAATAAGGAAAATATCTTTATGCGTAGTTTAAGTGGAAGTGGAAATATCTTTAATGCTGTTGCTGCTAGTAAAGATCTGATAGAGACTTATAAGAGTCATTTATCAAAAGATGGTGAAGATATGCGATTCCGTTTGTTCTTTGCTACAGATTCTGCAAACTTTACAATGAATGCATCAGCTAAACCTAAACATTTTGAAGGATATTCTACTTATGCTCCTTATATTAACTTGAATGTAGGTTTTACAACTCCTGAAATTTATTTGATTGCTGCTGAATGTGAAGCTCGTACGGGTAACTATGGACGTTGCATAGAGTTGTTGAATACATTGAGAGACAAACGTATCAAGAATAATGTTCATTACACTACTGCTGATACTCCTACCAAGGAAGCTGCATTGCGCTTGGTTGTTGACGAACGTCGTCGTGAGTTCGCTTTCTGTGGTCCGACTCGTTTGTTCGACTTGAAACGTTTGAATCGTGAAGATTGGTTCAAGAAAGATATTACTCATACCGCAGACGGCGATACATGGACTCTTCCTGCTAATGACTTGCGTTACATTATGCCGGTTCCACAAACTATTTTGGATTTCAATCCAAACATGCCTCAGTATGATAGACCAGAAAAATAATCGGTTATCGATTGATTCATAAACTAAGAAAGGCAGCTCAGAAATGAGCTGCCTTTCTTGTTTTAATTCATAGGCAATTGATTGAAAGCTTCCCTCTCTTTGGTTTTATATTTCTTATCAAGTGTAGCTTTTATTGTCACTGCAATGGGAATAATGAAGTGTTACTCTATGGTAAATGTTGTCATTACAAAACCATGGTCAGAAGGATAGAAAAATTTTTCTCCATAGAAATTCAGTTCTTCACCGATACTCTGGTTATAGGACTCTGATTGTATTGCATTCAATTTCTTTCCTTGGTAGTAGATGAAATCAATACGGTCTGATTGTTTCTTTTCTCCTTTTGAATCCCAATACCATGTAGGTCCGAGTTCTTTAATATCCTTTTCGGGATGAGGATGCAATTCTCGGAAACTGTCTTTAAAATGTTGGGCTTCCATCATCTTCGAAATAGGCCAGTTGACGGAAACTCCTCCGTGATTATACAAATCTTTGGTTGCTTTTGTCCAATCCTTGTGAGAATGTGTGTTAAAGTCTCCGCCCATGATGATTGGAATACTATCAGATTCTGCTAAGTAAGGTTTCAAGACAGAGAAGATATGCTGGAGTTCTTCATCGCGTGTCCCTTTATTTTCCCAATCAAGAATCTCTTGTTCTGATAAATGAGTAGGAACGAGTGTCGCATCTGGCAAGTAATGTAGCCAAGTGTCGAACACACGTACCTTCTTGCCGTTGATGTCCAGTTCAACTCCTCCGAAGTTGAAGGTAGAGATAGAATCGGGGAAAGTATATGTCTTTACAATGGGGTAGCGGCTATAAATAGAAAGGTTACTGGAAAGTAATCGATGATAGTATCCTAAAAAGTCGGCTACTTGGTCGGAACAGCCATAAGTTTCAATCATCAAAATGACATCTGCTTCACTTTTCTTGAGGATATTTAAGGCCGCTTTACAGCTTACCTCGGGATAAGCCTTTGAATGTCCGCCATGCCAGATATTCCATGAGAGTACTTTTAGTTCCTGGAGATGTTGCTCTTGTTGTTTGGGGATAGAACATCCACTTAATAAGGCTGTTATACATGCCATGTATAGAATGATTTTCTTCATAATTATTGATTTTAGGTAATGATTCTTGGATTAAAATAACGTATCAAGATTTCTTCAGCAGTAAGTGAGCGGCAGGGCAAAATAGGAAGAACCATATTTCCCTCATTTTAGAGGTGAAATATGGTTCATATACATTCCATCTTGTATTATTTACTGCTTTTCAATAACGACTTCATCTACCAAAACAGGTTTTGACAAGGAACGGACAGTGATGGTATTCTTTCCTTGATCTAAACGGATATCGTTCCATTTTATGGTAGCAAATGCGTCTTTCTGCTTTATGCCTTGACTCTTTCCGTTGACAAATAGTTCAGCTTTGTCGCAATTGGTAAATACCATGAAGTTCGCCTTCTCGGCCGTGCGCTTTACACAACGCTTTTCTGCCAGATGCAGCATGCGTTCTTCATTCCAGTTGGCTTTATAGAAATAGAAAGCATCCTTTTTGACTTTCCTGTCGAAGGTAACCAATCCTTTGTCATTGATACCTGGACGGTCGCCTTCATGACGGTGGGCTGCTCCGAAATCGAACATGTTCCATACAAAACTGCCCCATACGAACGGACGTTCATGGATAATCTTCCAATTTGCCATGTGGTAGTAAGTCTGCCAATTTTCCGGATGCCAGAAAGTTGCCGGTTGAGGCCGTACCAATGTATCTGTCTGGTGATAGATGCTGGCTCCGGCTCCGTATTCGCTGATGCCGATACAGAGTTGAGGGTATTCTCGGTGTGTATTGTCCAGATAGCGGCCTAATGCATCCGGCATACCTCCATACCAACCGTCGTAGCGGTTCCATGCAATGACATCTGTAATAAAGTTCAGTTTTCCTCCTTGGTTGCTTGCAGAAGTAGTAGGACGGGTAGGGTCTTCTTGATGAGAAAGTGCATTCAACTCTTGGATGTACTCTACTGGATTGTCTCCCGCTTCCTTCAGTTCGTTAAACATGCCCCAGAAACAGATGGAGGGATGATTGTAGTTTTGGCGGATGAGTTCAATTAACTGCTTCTTTCCATTTTCTCGGAAAGAAGGAGAGTCAACAAATCCTTTATCCAGATAACCTCCCGGACCGACAAACGGGATTTCAGCCCAAGTGATGATTCCTGAACGGTCCGTCAAATCATACATATCTTCTGCCTGTTGATAGTGAGCCAAGCGGATGGCATTGACTCCCATTTCAAGCATCAGTGATACATCTTCCTGATGATGAACACTTCTCAAAGCGTTACCGATTTCTGCACGGTCTTGGTGTCGGCATACCCCTTGGATGGTCAGATGTTCTCCGTTGAGGAAGAATCCTTTGTCGGGGTCTACATGGTAGAAGCGCAGACCGAGCGGTTGAGTAACCTTGTCAATCAATTTGTCCTTCTCCCATAATGTCAATTCAACTTCGTATAAGAATGGATCTTTTCTTCCATTCCATAAATGAGGCTTTTCTATATTTAGCGGAATCAAGACCTGTCCCTCTGCATTCTCGGCAAGTACAATGGGCTGATGACCTTCGCATACAGCCTTTTTGCCGTCTTTCACTTGAACCAGAACCTTTACGTCACGTTTTGCTCCTTTGTTGGAAAGCTTGACCAGCGCATCTATTTTCGCTTGTGAGCGGGATACTTCTTTTGGGGTCAAGTAAACGCCGGGTGAAGCATAGTCCAAAGGGGTGATACATGCTTCCTCCGTAACGAGTAAAGAAACATCCCGATAGATGCCTCCGTAGAAATTAAAGTCGCCCACGAGCGGCATTACATCCAACTGTTCTCCGTTGTTTACTCTCACCAGAAGGGTGTTTTCTTGTCCGTATATTACTCGGTCGGTTATTTCAAAAACGAAGGCACTGTATCCTCCGCAATGTTCTCCCACGAATTTACCGTTCATGAAGACATCGGCTACCGAGTTTACTCCTTCGAAACGGAGAAACAAGCGCTTCCCCTTCCACTCATTCAGAATGAGCAATTTTTTCTCATAATTGCCGATACCACGCTTATAGTCAAGTTTGCCTGATAACGCATCTTGCGCATTCCAGGTGTGGGGGATAGCCACTGTAGTAGCTGTGTTCTGTTCTACTTGATGTGAAAAACGGAAAGTCCATTGGTCGTTCAGCTGTTTCTCTATGCGCTGTGCATAAGTCTGCAAGCAGAGACAAGAGAATAAAGCCAGGAAAAAAGGTTTACGGATCATTCTGCTGCTTCTTTTTTAATTCTTAATTGGTTGGATAATTTTTCAATTTCACCTTGATATTCTTTTTGGGTGACTCTGTTCTTATTTTCTTTCGGATCAATGTCATGGTCGAAAAGCATGCTGGCATTAAGCACTCCCTCTTTTCTCCATTCTACATAGTTGTAACGCTCGTTTACGGCATTACGTCCTCCTTCCCATTGGATATATACGTGGTCTTTGGTCTTTGCGTGAGTATTCTTTAAGATAGGAACGAAACTGGTTCCATCCAATTGATTTTTCGGCATAGGAATGTCACACAGCTCACAAAGAGTAGGATAGAGGTCGACGAATTCTACCATGGACTTGGTCTTTCCTTTTTGCATACCAGGAACACGAACGATCAAAGGAACATGAGTGGCATGATCCATCAAATTATGTTTGCCTAAAAAACCATGTTCGCCTAGATGCCATCCATGATCGCCTAGGAAGACTACAATCGTATTGTCTGCCAATCCTAATTCTTCCAAGGCATCCAGAACTTTACCGATTTGTGCATCGACATAGCTTAGGCAGGCATAATAGCCATGTTTCGCTTCTTTCAAGAAATAGATATCGTCAGGAGTTGTAGTCTTGGCATAAGAATAAATCTCTCCGGAATTCCTTACTTGTTCGGGAAGTCCTTCCGAACGGTAGCGGTTGTCAGCCATCGGAATTTTTTCTCGGTCGTATAAGTCCCAGTATTTTTTAGGGGCATTGAATGGTAAATGAGGCTTCCAGAAACCGCAAGCCATAAAGAATGGTTTCCCTTTTTCTTTCAGGCGCTTCAAGTCCCCTATGGTTTTCTTAGCCAGTTTCCCGTCGGCGTAGGCTGTATCGGGTACTTCTGCCCATTCACAGAAAGGTCCGCGGTTCGTTTTGGGATTGATTGTTTTGGCCGAAGCATCATTCATCCAAAGCTCCCAACGGTTGTATTCTGCCCAATAGACGTCATATCCATGAGGATGGAAGCGGAACGGAGGTTCGCTCCAAGAATCGGCGTGGTCCTCAATGTGATGAAAAATCTTTCCGTTGGACAAGGTATAATAACCGTGTGAGGTAAACCAACCAGAAAGCGGAATGGCTTCCGGGCAATCCTTGCTTGCACGGGCAGAATAGTTGGTGAAGCGTTTCGGATATTTAGGGTACATGCCGGTAAGCATACTCGCACGAGAAGCTCCGCTGACCGGGATGTTACAATAAGCATTTTGAAAGAGAACTCCCGAAGCAGCCAGTCGGTCTAAGTTCGGGGTCTTGACAGCCTCTACTCCATAGCATCCCAGTTCAGGACGCATATCGTCGGCCATGATAAACAAGACATTCATCTTCTCTGTTTTTGCCATACTGGGGAGTGCCAGCATAGAGAGTAGTGATGCACTTGTGAGGAGAAATGTGTTACGTGATTTCATAATGTTGTTTTTCAATAATGGATTATTTCCGTCATGTAGGTCAATTCTTGTTCTTAAAGGTGCTAAGTTACAAATAAATTGATAAATATAGGATTGCTTGAGAATAGAGTAGGGTACAATTGATTATATATTCCTATCTTTTGTATATTTGTTGAATATCTGTTCACTTTTTATTCAGAATAACTCCATAAATTAACGGTTAAATACGATTCCTTATGAAAAGATGGAAACGAATTGAAAACAGGTCCTTCCTTAAGCTGGGACTGTTTCTATTAAGTGCTTTGATGTTGGGCTCTTCCTGCAGCCTGCTATCTGAACGGTCGGATAGGAAAGTTACCTTTTATATCTCCCCCGATGGAGATGATAGCCAGTCGGGCAATCAGACCTCTCCTTTGAGGAGTATTCATCAGGCTATGAAGTTGGCAGCTCCGTATTGGGGCAAACGGCCCATTGATTATGTGTTTATGGATGGAGTACATTACTTGGATAGTTGTGTGGTTATTGCTTCCTATCATTCGGGTAATGCAGAAAATCCTGTTACTTATAAAGCTCAGCATGAAGGGAAAGCGGTGCTGAGTGGCGGGAAACAGTTGTCGTTGAATTGGGAACCTTGGAAGAAGGGGATATACTGTGCTACGTTGGCTGATGAGCAACTAACCGTTATTGATCAGCTTTATGTGAATGGCAAGCGTAAAGTGATGGCCCGTTATCCTAATCGGAACGGAAAGAATGTGTTCGATGCTTGGGACTTGTCGCATTCCATAAAGGAGAATCCCGAAACCGATTTGTTTAATCCCGAACGTATTCAGCGATGGAAGAATCCAGAAGGGGCTTATATCCATGCCATGCACGCCAGCTTATGGGGCGACATGCATTGGATTGTAACCGGAACAGAACACGGTAAGTTGGTGTATGAAGGTGGATGGCAGAATAACCGCCCGTCGGCTATGCACCCTGTTTATCGAATGATAGAGAACGTATTTGAGGAACTGGATGAGCCCGGAGAATGGTTCTATGACAAGTCACGGCGGATGCTTTATTATTTTCCGGAAGCGGATGAAGACCTGGAAAAAGCTAAGATAGAATGTGTACGTCTGACTGAATTGTTCCGCTTTGAGGGAACACTGACTCCGATAGCTTATACTTCATTGGAGGGATTGATTTTCCGACATACAGCCCGTACCTTTATGGAGAACCGTGAGCCTTTGCTGCGCAGTGACTGGACCACATGCAGGAAGGGGGCGGTAACGTATTACGGTACCGAGAATTGTTCCTTGAGGAATTGTGAGTTCGATCAAGTAGGAGGGAATGCGGTCTGTGTTAACGACTATAACAAAAAATTGTTGATGTACGGGTGCTATATTCATGAGAGTGGAGCCAATGGCGTTGCTTTTGTGGGCAGTCCTTCGTCCGTTCGCAGTCCGCTTTTCCGTTACGGAGTACAGGACTATGCAGCGATGGACCGTACACCAGGGCCCAAAAACGACCTGTATCCGATTGATTGCCGGGTGGAAGAATGCTTGTTCACCCTTACAGGCCGTGTAGAAAAGCAGACCGCTCCGGTACAGATTTCTATGTCGCGAAGAATCACTGTGAATCGTTGTTCCATTTACGATGTACCTCGTGCGGGAATCAACATCAGCGAAGGTACCTTTGGAGGACATTGCATAGAAAATTGCGATGTCTTTAATACCGTCTTGGAAACAGGTGACCATGGAAGCTTCAATTCTTGGGGACGTGACCGTTTCTGGACTCCAGACATTCGTACTACTGCTGCAGAAGTAAAAAAAGACAGCTCTTTAATCCATTTGGATATGCTTGAACCCAATATCTTGTTCCATAACCGTTGGAGATGTGACCATGGTTGGGATATTGATTTGGACGACGGCTCCTGTCATTACCGGATTTATAATAATGTCTTGTTGAACGGTGGGCTGAAGTTCCGCGAGGGATACGATCGCATTGCGATGAATAATGTCATAGTCAATAATAGTCTGCATCCTCATGTGTGGTATACAGAAAGCGGTGATATCGTCAAGCATAACATTCTGTTTGGTGCATACCGTCCTATTGCTATGAATATCTGTATCCCCAGTGATGGCAAGTGGGGGAAAGAAATAGACTATAACTTCTTTGTAGTAAGCAATGGAAGCGTGAAGTGCTTTTTGGAAAATGGATGTGATGAACACTCGCTGATGGGAAATCCGCAATTTGTAGATGCCGCTTCGGGAAATTATGAAGTGGAAGCTGGATCGCCCGCTTTGCAGGTAGGGTTTCAGAATTTTCCAATGAAGCAGTTTGGAGTGACCTTGCCTCGACTTCGCAAGATTGCAAAGACTCCAGAAATACCTGAGATCCTGATGGAAGAAGATGAAGCAAAAGGCTCTATGATAGTATGGCATACAGCCAAAGTAAAAGATGTGGAAACATTGGGTGAGCAGTCGGCTACCGGATTGAAAAATAGAGAAGGAGTCTTGGTTGTGGCTGTGCCGGAAGTCTCAGAATTGGGGCAAGCAGGTCTACGAGCCAATGATGTAATCTTATCGGCCTATGGAAAGGAAGTTCGGAATGTTAGGGAGCTGCTTCGTGTTGAGGCCGAGAATGAAAGTAGTTTGGTAATGAAGGTATGGCGTAATCAAGCGGAAAAAACGATAGAAGTACGTTTCTTTTGATTCCATGATACAGCTCTTGTCTTGTCCTTCACAAAAACACCTCTATGAATAAGACACTCTTGATGGGCATCCTTTGACGGGAGTACAAAAAGAGAGCTTGACTGCATAGAAAAAAGAGGTTCCAAGGAAATTCGTAAAGTAAGTCTTTTACGAGTATCCTTGGAACCTCTTTATATTCGTTGTCAGTTTAGGCAGACAAACAGCTGCCAAATTTTATTCGGCCGACTGGTCGGCAGGTTGCTTGTTGTCTTCTTCTTTAAACCAGGAAGCATAAAGAAGATATCCGTTGGCTATCTTCTGGTTCAGTTCCTTGCTCTGAGTAGGATCCACGTTCTTGATAAAGCGAGCAGGAACCCCTCCCCATAATGTATGTGGAGGAATGACGGTCTTGGCAAGAACCAATGCCCCGGCTGCAACGATGGCCCCTTCGCCCACGACGGCATAATCCAGTAAAGTAGACCCCATACCGATCAAGGCATTATCTTTCACACAAGCTCCATGCAATGTCACGTTGTGTCCGATGGTCACATCATTGCCTATTTCGACCGTTGACTTTTCATAGAGCGTATGCAGGACGGTACCGTCTTGAATATTCACCCGATTGCCGATGCGGATGGAATTGACGTCTCCACGCAGAACGGTATTGAACCAGATGCTGCATTGGTCTCCCATTGCCACATCTCCTATGATGGTGGCATTGTCAGCCAAGTAGCAATCCTTTCCGAATTGAGGAGTAAATCCTCGTACAGATTTGATCAGTGCCATAGTCCTTTTGATTAAATGGCCGTAGTGGCCGCTTTCAGCCATTCCTGCTCTTCGGGAGTCAGATCAGGAGCCAGTTCGTTGTATACTCGAGTGTGGTAGTCGTTGAACCATTTTTTCTCTTCTGGACTGAGCATGCTTTCGATGATGCCTTCTTTGTCAATCGGGCAAAGCGTGAGCGGGTCTAATCGGTAGAATGGTCCGAATTCGGTCTTTATGGCTTCAGTCACAATCATGGTATTTTCATGGCGTATACCATATTCTCCGGCTTTGTATATGCCGGGTTCATTGGTAATGGTCATTCCCGGAAGCATCATGGCGGGTACATGATTCATTCGAATTTGATGAGGACCTTCGTGTACATTCAGAAAATGACCTACACCATGTCCGGTACCATGCCCATAATTGATACCTTCTTTCCACATAGCCTGACGAGCAAGAATATCCAGTTGTGTGCCGCATGTCCCATGAGGGAATACCGCCATTGATAAATTGATGAAACCTTTCAGCACCAAGGTATAATCTTTCTTTTGAGCTTCTGTAAGCGGACCTAACACAATGGTACGTGTAATGTCTGTTGTGCCGTCCAGATATTGGGCACCACTATCGAGTAACAACAGCCCGTCCGGTTTCAAGGTTGAGGCCGATTCTTGGGTCGCTTCGTAGTGCACAATGGCACCATGTTCTTGATAGCCGGCAATTGTATCGAAGCTGATACCTTTAAAATAAGGATGAGTCGCCCGGAAACCATACAATTTCTCATCGACAGACATTTCAGTCTCTTTCCCAGATTTTACAGCTTCTTTAATCCAGCGTAAGAATCGCACCATTGCAATGCCGTCGCGATGCATGGCGTTGCGGAATCCTCGGATTTCGGTTTCGTTCTTGACAGCCTTCAGAAAACTGACAGGAGAAGCTGTACGGATGATGCGTACGTCAGGACGCATGGTAGTATAGAGGAAGTAATTCGTGTTGTCGGACATTTGGATGCTCTTTTCAAGATAATTTCCCAAGTCGCATACCACGTCATCGTATGGTTTGGTCTCGATACCGTTCGTTTTTAGATAATCTTGTACCTCAGCTGTTAGTTTTTGTGGGGTTATATATAAAGTAACCTTGTTGTGAGTAATTAAAAGATAGCTTACAAAAACAGGGTTGCAATGGACATCGTTGCCACGAAGATTTAAAGTCCATGCTATCTCGTCGAGTGCAGAAATCAGGACTCCGTCAGCTTGATGCTGGGCTATGCGTTTGCGAATCTCCTGCAACTTTTCAGCAACCGTTTTACCGGTAAACTCAACCGGTAAAATGAAAATCGGATTTACAGGAATGGAAGGACGGTCTGTCCATAACTTTTCATACGGATCGTTTACCACTTTCAATTCCAATCCGAACGCATGCAGTTCTTTCGCCAAAGCTTCTGCTTCGGCTGTAGTATTTACCCAACCGTCGATTCCCACTTTATCACCGGGCTGCAGGACAGATCCCAGCCATTCGGGAATGGAAAGTGTATCAGGAAGTCTGTCCTTAAAGAGAATGAGACCTGTATCTTTTAATTGGTCCTCAGCTTGCAGGAAAAATCGTGAGTCCGTCCACACTCCTCCCTTGTCAGAGGTAATTACGGCGGTTCCGGCAGAACCCGTGAATCCAGAAATCCATTTTCTTGATTCCCAATGTTCTGGCGTATATTCACCGGAGTGAGGGTCGGTGCTTGGGGTGATAAAAGCAGAAACGCCTTCCTCCTTCATAAAAGAACGTAATAAGGAGATGCGTCTTTTTATTTCTTGTTTCATGTAAATAGTCCTTTAAGAGTTGTACATCAAAACAAAGATACAATTTCTCTGAAAAAATGTATAAAAACAAGTGGAAAGTTTTGTGAATTAAGAAAGTATACGTACTTTTGCACGCAAATTCGACTATTGAAATAATTTAATAACAACAATACTTTAATTTAAAAAACATGATTGTAGTTCCAGTTAAAGAAGGCGAAAACATTGAAAAAGCGCTTAAAAAATTCAAAAGAAAATTTGAAAAAACAGGTGTAGTAAAAGAATTGAGAAACAGACAGCAGTTTGACAAACCATCTGTTTTGAAAAGATTGAAGATGGAACGTGCTATTTACGTTCAGAAAATGCAGCAGGTAGAAGAATAATAAATTCTGCAGAATTTCTTGAATTATTGAATTCTTTTTCATATATTCGTTGCTGAAACAAAAAGCGATGTTTCTATGTTGAAGGAATCTTTTTTGGAGTATCTAAGGCTGGAAAGGAACTATTCTGAAAAGACGGTTATCAGTTATGAAGCCGACTTGAACCAGTTTGAAGCATACTTGAAAGGGGTGGATGAAAACCTCGATTTTATTGCCGCAGATGCAGATCTGCTTCGCGGATGGGTTATGCAACTCATGGAGCGGAAATATACAGAAACGTCAGTAAATCGAAAGCTAAGCTCACTTCGAACCTTTTATCGCTATCTGTTACGCAAAGGTGCTGTGAAAGCAGATCCGATGCAGAAGGTGGTAGGTCCAAAGAAAAAGAAGCCGCTGCCCGTGTTTGTGAAAGATGCCGACATGAATAGACTCTTGGATGAGACCGATTTCGGAAACTCGTTTGAAGGTGTTCGTGACCGACTGATTTTGGAAATGTTTTATGTGACAGGTATTCGACTCTCAGAACTGATTGGTTTACGGGATGCGGATGTAGACTTGTCTGCAGGGACGATAAAGGTGACCGGAAAAAGAAATAAGCAGCGGTTGATTCCTTTTGGTGAAGAACTGAAAGAAGACTTGCTGGCTTATCTGGATGCAAGAAACGCATATTATTCGGGATTATGTAATTCATTCTTTATCCGTAAGGAGGGGAAACCGTTGTATAGTCACCTGATTTATGTTTTAGTAAAGAAATACCTTTCAAAGGTAGTGACATTGAAGAAGCGAAGCCCGCATGTACTCCGGCATTCATTTGCCACCTCGATGTTAAATCACAATGCTGAATTGGAGGCGGTGAAAGAGTTGTTAGGACATGAGAGTTTAACGACTACTGAAGTGTATACTCACACTACTTTTGAAGAACTAAAAAAAATATATGAACAAGCTCATCCTAGAGCGTAAAGTAAAGGAGGTCTTTATGGAAGTTAGAATTCAATCAATTCATTTCGATGCATCAGAGAAATTGAATGCTTTTATTCAGAAAAAGGCAGAAAAGCTCGAGAAGTTTTGCGATAATATAAAGAAAGCAGAGGTGTCTTTAAAAGTTGTAAAACCAGAAACTGTGATGAATAAAGAAGCCGGAGTTCGGGTTCTTGCGTTAGGAACTGAGTTTTACGCAGAAAAGGTCAGCGATACATTCGAAGAATCAATCGACGTTTGTATGGAAGCTCTTGCTAAACAGCTGGTAAAGGCTAAGGAAAAAATGCAGGGCAAATAAAAAAAACGCTGAAATATTTTGTAGATAAAAAATTATAGCTAACTTTGCAGCCGCAAAACCATCAGAGATGTGGCTGCAAAGTTTCTAAATCTTGCCTCTTTAGCTCAGTTGGCCAGAGCACGTGATTTGTAATCTCGGGGTCGTT
>JAHHQU010000096.1 GCA_020026225.1 Phocaeicola sp.
ACAGCTCTCCATCTTTTCGCTTCTGCATAAGAAAGCTCCTTTCACAACAATAGGCGGGTTAGAATGAACTAACCCGCCTATTATCATAAAGTTAACGAGTGTTTTTTTCCACTCTATACAGGGCACATCTATCCAATCAGGTTTATTATTTAGCAGGAGTCAGCTGACGGATATCAAAGAACATGGGAGTGCTGGTAAATGTGTAATCGCTGATCTTATCCGTATTGAACACGATCATATCCTTCACATAGAGAAGAGGAAGATCAATAACATTGTCATTATCAAAGTTCAGCAGATAATCGAAGATCTCTTGGATGCGAGCTTCATCGTCGGAGGTCTGGAACTCGGCAACGCAGGCTTCAAACTGAGAAATATCAGGGAGGGCTGCCAGACTGGGAGCATGAGCAGAACGGTTCAACATGGGAGCAAAGAAGTTGTGAGGGGAGGTATAAGGCTGCTCGGTGTTCCAGATAGTCATGTCATAATTACCGGAAGCGCCTTCCTTCCACCAGGTCATCATATCCTGTCCGGTAGTGGTAACTTCAATGCCGACCTCAGCCAACTGGCTGCGAATGATGGTTGCAATGCTCTGATTCATAACGTTGCCAAAATCATAGGTAAAAACAACACTCAGAGGTTCGCCGTCCTTTTCACGGATACCGGTGCTGTCGTTCATTTTCCAGCCAGCCTCGTCCAACAGAGCGTTTGCCTTCTCCTGGTCGTAAGTACGGACAACATTCAGACTGCCAGAAGTATAGGGAGTGCCTTCGGGGAACAGCTTGTTTGCTGCACTCTCATTTCCCAAAGTAAGTCCGGCGGACAAAGCTTCCTTATCAACAGCATAGGCAATGGCTTCTCTGACCTTAAGATCGCCCAGCTTGGCACTACCAGCATTGAGAACAACATTTCGTGTATTCGAGTCATAGGAAGATACGATACCCTTAATGTTGGGCAAAGAAGTTGCCTGCTCATAGTCATCCCAGGTCATCAGCGCACTGCCGTAAATCATGTCAATATCGCCGTTCTGGAGAGCCTGCAGACGGGCAGAAGACTCAGGGATATACTTGACGATCACTTCATCATAGTCAGGTGTTTCACCCCAGTAGTTGTCGTTGCGGACAAAGCGAACATAATCACCTGCCACGATTTCATCGTAGATATAGGGGCCAGTACCAACAACGCCGCTCATGGTCATGTAGCGATTCTCATCTTCCTCCGGCAGAATGACCTTGGGAGATTCCAGAATCATAACTTCAGGATAGCAGAAGTCATACAGATAAGCAAAATAGGCGTTGGGATAATGGAATGTGACAGTATAATCGTCCACTACTTCCACGCTCTCCAGATTGCAGGCCGCACGGATTGCACCGAAGTTAGGGTTATCCTTTGCAAATTCAAAGCATGTTTTAACAGCTTCTGCATTAAAGGGAGTGCCGTCATGGTAGGTGACTCCTTGCCTCAGTTTGAAGGTGAGATCCTTTCCTTCATTGGAAAACTCCCAGCTTTCAGCCAGGCAGGGCTCCACCTGACCGTCCACATAGTTGACGAGTCCTTCATAGCAGAGCTTGGTTGCCACGTTGTTCTGAACATCCATGTTCAGCGGGTAGAGGGTATTGAGTTCTGCACTGACCGCCATGGTCAGCACTTTGGGGTTATCCGTTTCTTCAGATGGAGCATCGGTCGTTTCAGTCGCAGTCTTGCTGCCGCAAGCGGCCAGTGCAAGCACCATAACCGCCGAAAGCAACAAGCTTAACATTCTTTTTAGCTTCATTACATAGTCTCCTTTATAGTATTTTGTATGCCTTCCAGAGTCAATCGACCCTGCTGCATCCTTATAATACGATCTGAAAGCTGATAGGCGCTGTGCAGATCGTGGGTGATAAACAGAAACGCACAATTCGTTTCTATCCTAAATTGGCGGAGCATCTGAATCACAGAATCAGCTGACACCAAATCCAGACCACTGGTAGCTTCATCCAAAATCAAGTATTTAGGCTGGATAGCCATAGCCTTGAGAAGAGCAAATCTCCGTTGCTCGCCACCGGACAGTTGTCTGACCGGAACGTCCAGCAATCTCACTGCAAGCCCTGTCTGCTGCATTAAATCCTGTATCCGAGCACGCCGCTGTTCACGATTCAGCTCAGTCAGATTGACCATAGCCTCTTCCACATTGGCATACACTGATCGGCGGGGATTCATCGTGCCCGATGCATCCTGAAACACGCCTTGCAACTGTTTTCGCTGACGCTTCCACCCTATGAAATCAAGCGTTGTTAGTTCTGTTCCATCCATAAGAATGGAACCTTCATCCGGCTTCTCTATCCCCAGTATCATTTTAGCCAGTGTACTTTTTCCAGAACCGCTTTCTCCAATCAAGGAAATAAACTCGCCGGGATGCCATTGAAAATCAACATTCTGCAGAACTGGATGAATATGACCCTTTTCACCGATATAAGTCTTGCAAAGGTTTTTCACTATAATTCCGTCCATTGCCACACCTCATCCATCGGCTTTTTGAATGCTCTAACAAAGCTTTGGGTCCACTGGGACTCCGGTTCCTCCAGAACTTTGCTGGTTTGTCCTTCTTCAAGCATCTTCCCGTTTTCAATGACATAGATGTACTCACACAATGTGGAGAGTGCTTCAACATCATGCGATACCAGTAATATACCGGAGGTAGCTTTTTGCTCTTCCAGTAATTTCAAAAGTATTCTGCTGTTTTCTTCGTCCAAGGCAGACGTCGGTTCATCAGCCAGAATATAACTCGGTTTCATGATCAGAAGATTGGCAACAACAATTCTCTGTAACATTCCTCCGGATAGTTCAGACGGGTAGCTTTCTAAAATTCGGTCTGCATCCGAAAGGTGCAGTTGCGAAAAAGTTTCCTTGATCTTAATTTCTGCATCTTGACGGCTAAGTCTTAGTTTTATTCGAAGGGTTTCCAATAGCTGCTTTCTGATGTTTAATCTTGGATCAAAAGCCGTCATGGGATTCTGAGGAATAAAACCGAATATGGTGCCATTCATCTGTCGCCTGCGATGGGCTGACATAATGTCGATTCTCTTGTCATCTAACAGGATTTGGCCGCCGGTAATCTGACCCTGTCCTGCTAATATTCCCATTATGCTCTTCAAAATAGTTGTTTTGCCTGATCCGCTTTGTCCGGTAAGGCCAACCGCAATTCCCTTGGGAACTTCCAGGTTGATTTCCGAAATAAGTTTCTGCCCTTTAGCTGATACAGATAAATCATGAAGTTTCAGCATCAATCTGTCACCTCTTTCTCAACGGTCCTCCCGAGAATGTTAAAAGAAAGTGCACACAGAACGATGGCAATAACCGGATATAATGTCAGCTCAGGATGAGCAATGATATAGTGATGAAGTTCTGCAATCATCACACCCCAGTCGATGATATTGTCCCCCATGCCAAGTCCAATAAAAGAAAAGCTGACAATGGTGATCACCATATCCGCTGCAGAAAGTAAAATATAGTGCAGGACATCCCACATTACATTCGGTAAAATATCGACAAACAGGATATGAAATCTACCTGCTCCGGATGTGATGGCAGAAAGTACATATGCCTTTCCAAGTTCTACTTCCGTTCGGGTTTTCACCAACTTGACCATTCTCAGGAAGATAGAGAGTACCACTGCAATCAGCATGGTGCTCACACCATTTCCCATCACAGAAATGAAGATAATTAAATAGGCTATTGGCGGGATTGCGGTAACTGCATTCAACAAGCTTTCCCCTAAAAGCTTGATCCTACCTCGGCTGTTCCCCAAGGGGAGTCCCAGAATAAGGCCCAGAAAAACAATCAGGATGGAACCCAGCAGGATAATGCTGAGCGTTGTTTTGCCGCCATATAAAATTCTGGAGAAAACGCATCTTCCCAAATTATCGGTTCCAAGTGGATATTGCAAGCAGGGTGCAAGAAAGCGCAGTGTCATATCCACATGTTCAGGGTCGTTAGGTGCCAGCAAAAAGCCAAATGTGAAAAAACTCAAAACGAGAACAGGAAGTGTGATAGTCATGATATTTTTCAATTGTCTCATAACATTTACCTCACAAATCCCGCTTTAACAGCTTCTGTGCTATTTCAGCAATAACATCCATAATGACTAATGCACCGGCCAGCACTAATACTGACGCATGAATCATTGGTGCATCACGAGCAACTACGCTATCGATCATCAAATAACCGAGGCCGGACAGCGAGAACACTCGCTCCACGATTGCTGCATTTGCCAGCGACATTCCAAGCATCTGCGCAAAATTAGGAAGCAAATCGATCATAGCATGTGGGAGTGCGTGGCAAACAAGAATTCTGATTTCACTGATTCCTCTGCACTTTGCATATATGCAGTAGTCCTGATCCATTTCATGAAGTAATGCATCCGTCAGCATCTGAGAATAAAAGCACATGCCGGATATACACAGACACAGTGCAGCAGGACCATATCTGCTGAGTCCAGAATTTCCAACAACCGAAATGGCGCTGGCCTTTATTGCAAATACATCAATGAAAGCAGTTGCAATATAGAATGCTGGAATAGATACGCCGAGGATTCCAATGAACCGAAGTAATTTAAAGGTGAAATGATGATGGCTGATATACCCGAGGCATCCAAAAATCAAGACACCGATGATGGTGATTGCGGCTGATATCGTAACGATGATAAGCGTTGTCGGCAAAGCATCACCTAATTCGGAAACAACGGGAAGTCCAGTTGCAAGGGAAGTCCCAAAATTCAGATTTAAAGCTTTCCAAAGCCAGGAGAAGTATTGAATATACAAGGGCTTATCGTAACCAAGTCTGATTCTGGCTGCGTCGATCTGCTCTTGTGTAACCATTGCTGAGTTTCGTTTCACATAAGCTTCTGCCGGGTCAATGGGAGAAAGACGCATCAGCAAGAACGAAAACAAAGTGACAACAAATAAGGTAAAAAGCGCAGCAAATATTTTTTGTATAATGTATCGGGACACATCTTTTCTTTTCATCCTGTTCACCTCGTTTTCCCTCATCTGCCATGCCAACAAAAAAGGACTGTGCTTTAATGGCACAGCCCTAAAGTCTAATGGTTAGTTTATGCTAACCATAGCAAATATTCTACCCCAGATAGGTATTTATCTATCCATTCAGTTTTTTATAGTTACTTGGAGAAAGACCATACTCCTGCTTGAATGCACTGGCGAATTTTGCAGGATTGTCATACCCAATAGATACAGCAATTTCCCCTATACTCATTTCACCATCTGTTAAAAGTTGTGCGGCAATCTCTAATCTGCACTTTTTCAGATAGGCATAGACAGACTTGCCGTATACACATTTAAAACATTTTTTCATAACGGTAGGTGAAATATCAACCCGTTCTGCCAATTGTTCCAGCGTATAATGTTCATCGATATGATTCAAAATAAAATCGTGGATTTGCTTGACAGCATCAATTTGTGATTTTGAAAAATAGGGACGATCAATTTCCTTTTCCATAGGTTGCAAATCTGTTAACATCAAGAATAACTCCAGCACCTTAACCTTGATATATCCAAATTTAATGTGGTCTCTAACAGTATAAAGCTCTGAAAAAATATGCTCGATCATATCGCTTGCCCGAAGAATAAAGTAAGTACGGTTCTTGATCAAAGAGGCGATGTGCTTCAGATCAATTGATAGAAATTCCATCAATTTCATGGTTTGAGAATCGATCTGACCCATATCAATCGTAATACTGATTCCGTGATAATGATTCAAAGGAAAACAGTGGGAACATTTCTCATCACAAGGAGATGATATGGAGAAATCTCCCGGCTCCATGTAACAATAATCCTGTTTCCTAAAATTACATTCATAACGGCCTAACTGACAGTGGTTGATCTCTATGATTTGCCTTGCACCCGTCGTTGGTGGATCACAGTATCTTAAATGAAGATCGTTGTAGATAAGTTCCACCCCGGGAAATACCGGATACACCGTAATATCGCCAAGGCCGCTATTGTTTTTCAGATGGTACACCCTATAAGTTCCATGATCTTCTTCATTTTGAACGGCCTCTCCATAAAGCATAATGCTTCCGAATTTTAATTCCCCCTGTTGGCTCCTTTTTAGTGCCTGAAAAAGTTCCTTCGGTATCAAAGTATCGTCCAAGACATCATCTCCCCTCTGTATCGTTTATTTTATATTGTAAATTCTAATTTGTTTGACAGCTGTTTTAGTCATTATACCATATTAGAATTAGCGTGTCTTGAAGTTTGTATGAATGATGGTGGTGCGGCTTTGGGAAATTTGATTTCAACCTAAAAGATTACAAATTATCAACGGTTAACCTCTATGTTTTTCTGTATTTCTCCCGCAGCCCCTCATAGCCTTCCTTCGCTTTCCGGAGCATCTCCTCATGGGTGTAAAACTCCCACTGTAGATTCTCCGCACCCAAATCTAGGGACATAAGGCCATCCTGAAAGTATCTATTCGGATCGAAGTCCAGATCACGTTCGATATTCTGTCTCCACTCCGTTTCCCGAACCTC
>JAHHQU010000097.1 GCA_020026225.1 Phocaeicola sp.
GATGGTACTGCAGATTGTGGGAGAGTAGGTAGTCGCCGTTTTACGGAAGCCTCGTAGTAGCAATACTTCGGGGCTTTTTTTTCTAAAAAAAAAGATGATTCTTTACAAATACCTGATTGAATATTTTGCTACTATATTTATAAATGCTAAATTTGTAGCAATTTAAAATGCCGAAATCTAGGTGTTTTGCTCTTATTCCGTTCTTTTTATAGGAATAGATGATTGTAAGATGCTGCTAATCAATAGTTTTTATTGGTTGGCAGGAACCAAGATTGTGTGATATAGTGAAAGAAGGAACCTTTGGAACTGCTAATAAAATTATTTTACAGTCTTTTTTTCTTCTCTTTCCTTTTCCAGTCTATTCTTTCCCAGAGTTGGGTATTGGGTGTTTTTGAATATAAATCGTAAAAATATATTCTATGAACGGTTGGATAGTAAATATTCTCTCGGCCTTCGTCTTGAGTGCATTGTTGGCGGGAGTGGTCATTCCGAAAATCTTGTTGATTGCATTCCGCAAGAATCTTTTTGATGAGCCTGATGAACGTAAGATTCATACCTCATTAGTTCCTCGCTTGGGAGGCATAGCCTTCAAGCCGGTCATCTTCTTCACCATTGCCTTGCTATTGGGCATAAATCTGTATTTGGGTGAACTCCAGGTCATCAGTGTGGCATCCGAAGAAGTACGTCCGATGGCTTTTGCCTTCTGTGCCATCATGCTTCTTTACTTGGTGGGTATAGGTGACGACTTGGTGGGTATCCGTTACAAGGCCAAATTCATAGCACAGATTCTTTGTGGCGTCATGCTGATTGCAGGTGACATTTATATCAGTGATTTTCACGGCTTCCTCGGCTTGCATGCCTTGCATCCTGCCTTTGCTTATCCCTTTACCTTGCTGCTTATTGTCTTTATCATCAATGCCATTAACTTGATTGACGGTATTGACGGCTTGGCATCCGGTTTGTGTAGCGTGGCATTGATATTCTACGGCTTGACCTCCTATTTTATCGATGAACCGATGTATGCCTTGCTTTCTTTCACCGCTTTGGGTGTATTGGTTCCTTTCTTTTATTACAATGTATTCGGTGACCCCCAGAAGCAGAAGAAGATTTTTATGGGCGATACCGGCAGTTTGACCATCGGAATGCTGCTCTGTATTCTCTCCATCAAGCTGACCATGTGCGCCCCTGCAGCAGATAGCGGAATCCCCAATCCACTGGTATTGGCTTATTCTCCCCTCATCATTCCGTGCTTTGATGTAATACGCGTTTACTTCGGGCGTGTGCGTAGGGGAAAGAATCCGTTCTTGCCCGATAAGACCCATATCCATCACAAATTGTTGGCAATCGGCATGCATCAGCGGGTAGCTATGGTAAGTATCTTGGGTGCTTCAGTTGTTCTGGCCCTCTGCAACATCCTGTTGTCACCCTACTTGGATATTACACTCCTTTTATTATTGGACGGTGTTATATGGGTTGGGGTCAATATGTGGCTGACCCAAAAATGCAAAACGTTGGAGCAAGTTCGCACTTGAATTAGTTAAAAGAACTCAATTTCTTAATTTGATAAAAAATGACTTCGATGAAAATCAGACGACTTTTATTTCTGTTAGTGATTCCTTTTACGGTAGTTAGCTGTACTTCGTATAAGAATGTGCCTTATTTGCAGGATCCGCAAGCAGTCAATCAATTGAATGCAGAGATTCCCTTGTATGACGCTCAGATCATGCCGAAAGACTTGCTGAGTATTACGGTCAATACGACCGACCCGCAGGCTGCTGCTCCTTTTAACTTGACAACACAAACTACGGTGAATGTTGCTTTAGGCAATGCTAATACAACAGCTCAACCTACTTTACAGCAATATTTGGTCAATAATGAAGGGGAAATCAATTTCCCGGTTATTGGAAAATTGAAGGTTGGCGGTTTGACCAAAACAGAAGCCGAAGCGATGATTCGTGAAAAATTGCAGCCTTATTTGAAGGAAGAGCCCATTGTCACTGTTCGTATGGCGAATTACAAGATTTCAGTCTTGGGAGAAGTGGCTAAACCGGGTACCTTTACCATCAGCAATGAAAAAGTGAATGTGTTGGAAGCCTTGGCTATGGCGGGGGATATGACCGTTTACGGCTTGCGTGACAATGTCAAGCTGATTCGTGAAGATGCGGAAGGAAAGCGTGAAATCCACCTTTTGAACTTGAACCATTCTTCTTTGATAACTTCCCCTTACTTTTATTTGAAGCAGAACGACATTCTCTATGTCACTCCGAATAAGACCAAGGCGAAGAACTCCGATATCGGTAACAGTACCACTCTTTGGTTCAGTGCCACTTCTATTTTGGTATCCATTGCCAGTTTGGTTGTAACTATTACAAAATAATCATTCATCGACAAATTTAATTCATACTTATGGTTGACGAAAGAAACGCCGTACAAGAAACTGCCCAAGAGCAGGAAATCGATTTGGTTGCTCAGTTCTTTAAATATTTGTTCTACTGGAAATGGTTTGTAGCTAGCATAATCATCTGCTGTGCTTTGGCCTTTATTTACCTTCGTTATCAGACTCCGGTTTATGAAATTTCTTCTTCCGTTCTGATTAAGGAAGACGATAAGAAAGGCCCTTCTGCTAGTGGTCCGCTCTCTTCCATTCAGGACTTGGGCATGCTGTCTATGTCCAGCAATTTCGATAACGAAGTGGAAATCTTGCATTCCCGTACCTTGGTGAAGAAGGTGGTGAAGGACTTGAATCTGTACATCGACTTGGCAGAACCTCGTTTCTTCGGCTTTGCCAAACCGCTTTATAAAAAAAATCCGTTGAGAGTCTACATGGCTCCTCAGGAAGCAGACCTGTTGGAAAGTGCAGTTCATTTAGAGTTAACTTACGAAACATCTGGAAAATTGAAAGTATCAGCCGAGTATGAACAGGATAAGGAAGAAAAGAAACTTGAGCAAAGTTTTGACAAACTTCCAGCTGTGTTGCCTACTTCAGTCGGTGTAATTACAGTGTCTTTAGGAGATACTACAGAAATTAATAAAGAAACCATTCGATTGAATGCTACCATAAGTAATTTAACAGCTACCGCAATGGACTATGTGAAGAATATGACCATTGCTCCCTCTTCTAAAACAACAACCATTGCGAAGGTCAGCATAAAAAATTCCAGCAAGGACCGTGGCGTGGACTTTATCAACAGTTTGGTAGCTAATTACAATCGTGATGCAAATGACGAAAAGAATGAAGTCGCTCAGAAAACAGCAGAATTCATTCAGGAACGTATCGGTATCATCAATCGTGAACTGGGCTCTACTGAAAGCAGATTAGCAAACTTTAAACAGAAATCAGGTTTGACGGACTTGACTAGCGATGCACAGTTGGCGCTGCAGGAAAGTTCAAAATACGAACAGCAACGTACAGAAAACGCTACCCAGATTCGTTTGGTTAAGTTCTTGAACAATTACATTAATGACCCAGCCAATAAGGATGAAGTCCTTCCTGCTAACGTAGGTCTGAAAGATCCTAGTTTGACTTCGGTGATTGACCAGTACAATACGATGATTATTGAGCGCAAACGCTTGCTTCGTACATCTTCAGAAAGTAACCCTGCCGTTATTCATATCAATACCGGTATTGAAGCAATGTGTCGTAATGTACGAACAACCGTGAATTCAGTATTGAAAGGATTGGAAATTGCACAGGCAGATATCGCTCGTCAGGCTAACAAGTTTGAAACACGTATTAGCAATGCTCCAAAGCAGGAAAAAGAATTCATGAGTATTTCCCGTCAGCAGGAAATCCAGGCAACTCTTTACATTATGTTGTTACAGAAACGTGAAGAAAATGCCATCACCCTTGCTTCAACCGCGAATAATGGACGTATTATTGAAGAACCAATGGCTGGTGTTGCTCCTGTTGCTCCTAAGAAAGCCATCATTATGCTAGGTGCGCTGATTTTAGGCTTGGCACTACCTGTAGGCGGCATCTTTATTTATGACTTGACACGTTATAAAATCGAAAGTAAAGAGGATATTGAAGCTCTTACGAAAGTTCCTGTAATTGGTGAATTGCCAAAATCACAGTCGAAACCTGTAGAGGGAGCTATCATGATTCGTGAGAATAACAATGACCTGATGGAAGAAACCTTCCGTAACTTCCGTACCAATCTGCTCTTTATGTTGGGCAAGGAGGAGAAGGTTGTTCTATTCAGTTCTACCATGCCGGGTGAAGGTAAGTCTTTCGTAACTGGTAACTTAGCCGTTTCATTGGCTTATCTTGGTAAGAAGGTCTTGGTAATGGGCTTGGATATTCGTAAACCTGGTTTGAATAAAGTGTTTAATGTAAGCAAGCATGCAAAAGGTATTACCGATTATATGGTAGATCCTGAACATCAAGATTTATTTGCATTGATTCAACACTCAGATTTATCCGCTAACTTGGATATTATGGTAGGTGGTACTATTCCTCCTAATCCAACCGAACTGGTGGCACGTGATGTCTTAGTAGAAGCAATCGAACGATTGAAAGCACATTATGACTACATCTTATTGGATACTGCTCCTATTGCTATGGTAACCGATACTTCGATTATTTCACGTGTTGCTGATATGGGCGTTTATGTATGTCGTGCAGATGTGACACCAAAATATGACTTTAAGTTTATCAATACATTGAATGAAAATAAAAAATTCGGTAAACTTGCTGTCGTAATTAATGGATTAGATTTAACCAAACGTAAGTATGGCTATGGCAAACATTATGGCTATGGTTACGGCTATGGTTATGAGAAATAACCTCTAAACAAACATAAAATGAAAATACAGGAACAATTGTCTATCCGAAAATTTGGTCCGCTCGATGAAATAAAAATGGAGAATATCTCTCCGTTTTTATTCTTGATAGGAGAGTCAGGCAGCGGAAAGAGTACCATTCTGAAAGTATTGGCCATTATGCGCCACATTTACAAACAGATTGGACTTCGTTCCTATCTGAAGGAAGGAAATATTTCCGATAGTTCCATTGTGCTTTCATTCAATGAATATCTCCACAACGGAGGAATGGAAAAATATGTGAAAGACAATACGGAAATCTGCTATTCTCGAGGAAATTGCAAACTGACTTATACAAAGACTGGAGGTCTGCAAGGAACCAAAAAAACACTAGACGAGTCTGAACTTTCACTGGAGAAAATATCATTTCTATCTGATAAAAGAGGAGCTATACCTGCTCTTTTAGCTAATAATAGCAGCGGTAAATCATTAGGCTTTTATTTTGAAGAAACATTCCGTGATTTCAAAACAGCCAACGAATTAATAAAAGATATGGATTTACCTTTTCTTGGTATTAGTTTTCATGAAGAAAAGGCAGGAAATAGTGTACGCCGATATTCTATAAAAAATAGCAACAAGAATTATGAAGTAAACTTTGAAGATGCTTCATCTGGTATGCAAACCCTTACTCCCCTTACTTTAATAACGGAGTATTACACGCGTTATTATGACATTGTAAAAGATGCCAATCATGCAATCTTGACTTTGCTGGCGCGAAATGACAGCCTTTCTTCTTTCAAACATGATATGAATATTGGTGAAATTAATCAACGTAACATTCATTTCTTTATAGAAGAACCAGAACTTAGTCTTTTCCCTTCAGCTCAATGTTCTTTGATCAATCTGCTTGTTTCACAGTGCAAGTCATCAAAGAATCATATAACGCTATCAGTAGCAACTCACAGCCCTTACATCATCAATCATCTTAATTTGTTGATGAAGGCTTATGATAAAAAAGTAAAGGTGGAAGATGCTGCTTTGAATTACGATGATTTAAGTGTCTATAGTATTGAGGAAGGAAAGTTGATAGATTTGAAAGTGCAGAATGCACACCTAATCAATACTGACGTGCTATCCAATCAGATAGAATCCATCTATAACTTATATGATGAAATAGACATAAAATAGACATGAAGGACCTATTAGCAAAAGAGTTGACATCTTTTCACGTAAGCTTCCAAAATTAGCGTATTGACTAGCATGCCTCTTTCTAATACCTTCGTG
>JAHHQU010000098.1 GCA_020026225.1 Phocaeicola sp.
CCTTTGCCTGTATATCCCATAATAAATGATGTGTTATGGGTAATCTCAAAAGACCAAGGAAAAATTGAATGCCAGACCATTAGCCTATATACAGATAGGGTGAAGAACAGACCAGGGAAATGCCGTATCCGTAAACTATTCAATGATGACACGGAAATGGCCGAGGCGGAATTTGAGATGGTGGACAAGCCTGCTGTGGGCATATAACTAATGGGTCTCATTTATAAAAGGATGCGTAGACTCAATTTTGAAACAGATACTTAGCCCAAATATACTTCGTATGGAGACAGCATCTATGTCAATGTAAGGAATAATGCCGCAAAGTATCAAGACATGTTTAGAAGAAGAATCATGAACTACGCAGGTCTCAACTTCGGCCGTCCAGTACAATTGAAACCTTTGGGGGGGGCAATACGACCTCTGACACGTTGGGAATAACCATAGAGACTGAAAAGACGGCCTATCCCGTTGGCACTCGTATGATTCTTGTCAAATTAAGAAATAGGAACAAACGAATGGATTCGTCTGTTTCATCATCGGCAAAAGAACAGGACAGAAGAATCTTATATTTTGGGGAAGATTATGGCGTAGCCCGCAAGGTGGGCGACTGTTGGATAGCGCCTCCTGTTCATACAATCGTAAATTCCATTGCCTTTGTTGTTGAAGAAAACCATGACTCTGAGTTTAAAGCTTACCTTTATCCCTTGGTGAATGAATATGCACCCGGTACTTATAAAGTCTATAAGCGGGTGGAATTTGAAGGTAAAAAAGGCAAATGGTACATTACAGCTGAATTCACTTTATTTTAGGGCTTTGATTGTTGATTTTCTTCCGTTTCATTTTGCTTAAAAGTCATAGAAACAGAATGAACTATATAAGAGCCCCCATCTCCTATGTGCCAAGGGTGATTGAAGATAGGGTCTCTTAGAATCAGTGTATGTGTCGGACAGACGTTTAGGTGGAAGTTGTCCTTTTACCTATCGGACCGATAGGGCTTGTGGAATGAGTTTGATTCCTGTTATGGAGTAAAGTTGACTTCATCTCATTAATTCCTTTCCTCCTTCTACGCGTTCAATGTAGATCCCTGTAGAGTCGGGCATCCTTCCTCCCAATAGATGTAGGTAAGAAATTCCATGTTCCGTAGCTGTTACAGCAGAAAGTGTTTTCCGTTTCCGTCCGTCTACTCTTAAGACTGCACGTTTGTTCTGTTGCCAATGGATTGTTATTTCATGCCATGAGTCATCGTGAATGCCTAATTGGTTGCGGTTAAGCGGAAGAGTGTACATACATTCATATTTAGCCACGGTATCCGTAGGATTGAACCAACGGTCGTTCAAAATGAGACGGATGCTTTGCGATCCTTTCGGAAACTTCATACTTAGTTTCACAAATCCGTCTTTTGCAGCAGGGAAATTCCATACAGCACCTTCGTTGTCTTGTAGCAGGGAGTCGTTCGGCTCATACCCGATTCGCATGGCTTTTGCATCTGGACGGTCTGGATGGGTGGTCAGAATGGGTTCTTCCTGACGATTGTAGCAGCAATGTCCAACAATGCCCTTGTAGTAACGGAATGCCGACCATTCATTAAGTCCATCACTGAAATCATTGAAGCGGGTAGGTTCGTATAACCAATTGACATCAAAAAGTAAGAGTCGGCGACATTGTGCATGTTGTCCAGCTGCCACCAATATTTTCCCTGGTTCTACTTCTACTGCTTGTACTTGATGTACGCTCTTGTCTTGACCAGAAACTGTATTCCCAAATTGATTACTGTTTCGTTCTCCGTTCAACATAAGCTCACGAAATCCTTTCCATGTTTTGCCGTCGTCTTCGGATATGGCTACGTGAACAACGTCTCGGTTTGTGAATACGTCATCCCAGACTCCCGTTGCTGTTGGAAGTTCAGGAAGCGGAGTCGTGTTGCACCAAAAAAATAACAGACGTCCGTCCAATAGGCGGTAGAGAGTAGGCATGGTGATGGTTCCATAGAAAGGAGAGGGAGAAGCTTCACTCCAAGTTTCACCTCCATCGGTGGAAAATGATTGATAGTGTCGGTCTTGAGCTGTTCGCATAATCATCCATAGTCGTCCGTCTTGGAGTTCAACGAGGGTAGGTTCTACTGCTCCGTGGTTCCATCGGATTCCTTGATGGAATCCGCTTTTTATATGTTTGGGAGCGTTTACCTGCTGTGAAATTTTCCAGCTGCGTCCATCGTCATCTGAATAATAGACGTAGGATCCAGAACGGTCCGTACGGTGGGCGGCGGAAACTACACGTTTGCCGCCTCTGATGAAAATGGGTGGCTTGTTCATGATACCCAGTTTATCGTCTATCTTGACAATGTGTCGTCCGCCTTCCAGACCGCCTTCAGTGCGAAGAGCGTATACCTTTCCGTTACCGGTAAAGATACGAATATATTCACCGGAAAGAGGAGATTGTTGGTCGGCATAAGGCAGATCTTTTGGCAGATTTTTTGATTGCCACGTCTTCCCCTGATCGCGACTATAGAGATACATGGGTTGCTGGCTTGCGGCGTTTTCACCGTAATTATAGTGGCGCCATTCCCCGTTTTCCATTTTGGAAAGTCCTATATATGCATCGCAGGGTACTACTCCGACGATGACAGGACTGTATATATCTTCGAGCTCGGGAATCTTTACTTCGTTTTGTGCTGAAATCAGTGGACATGAAAGGCCCATTACAAAAAGGGTGCTTAAAAAGGTATGAATTTTCATGATCGTTTCTTTAAATAATATGTTAGGTTACACAAAAATAGAAGAAATTTTCTTTATCATAAAACAAATATAGAGCATTGAATAGGGTTCGCCTCTTTTTTATCAGTAAAAGTCTGTAGTGTTTTGTCCAAGAATGTTGTCATTCTTCAAAAAAGATTTGAGTTGTATATCGAAAGAGAAATTCATAGGAGAAAAGAACAAGGGTAAGATGAACTTTTCTGACACTGCTGTATTTTGCATAAATCTTCTTAAATTCCTCCTTACTCTTACGTTTTTTTTTAACTTTGTTGCATTGTTTTGAATTATAAAGAAAAAATCGTCTATGAGAATGAATCATGTAAAAGCCTTTGTCTGCTGTCTTGGCCTGTTCTTGGTCTGTGATGCGGTGAATGCGGTGAATTATGTGAAAAAAGTTAAGAATGCGAAAGGTATTGAAATCACTTACCAATCGGTATATAAGGGTAAGGTAAGACCTGCCCAGATGGTGGTTTCTGTTGTGGGTAATCAGATGGTGTTGAATAAGGTGGACACATCGAAGAAGGAACTGACAGATGAAGAGAGGTTGTACAAGGCTCCGGTAACCAAGGAGTTCGTTGACTATTCTGCATTGAAGAGTTATCAATGGGCGGAATTGCCTGATGAGAGCATCATTTCTTCAGAGACTCCTTTCGTTTATGGCAATAACTTGAAGAAAGTAGGGGAAGGAGAGCATCTGGGCTTGAAGTGCCAAATCCTTCGCACTTCCATCAACTCAAACACGATTGAAGTCTGGTACACAAACGATCTTCCTTTTCGTGCTACTCCACAACCAGGCGTAGGAATTCCTGATGGATTGGTTCTGAAGACTGTTCGTAATGGAGATACCGTCATAGAAGCGGTAGATATTACTAAAATCAAGAAGGTGGAACCGATATTGCCAGCTTCTTGGGGAGAAACGATGGATTCCTATGATTTCAAATATACGATCAATCAAAGTGTGGTAACTACAGTCAATGTATTCGACCAGCAACCAATTTGTTTTAATAAAGCTAAGTTGCCTGAACAGTTGGAAGCTGATAAGGTGTATGCTGCCGCAGGTGGAACCATTATCCTTAAGAAGGTAAAGTTGCCTGAAAACATTAAGGGTCGGTGTGTCTTTGCAGAAGTGGTACAGTATTCAGACGGGGATGCTTACGATCGTACCGGTTCTATTTTTACCATACCTGTGGGAAAAGAGAAGTCATTCCTCGATATGCTGCGTGACATGAAAAGCGTTCCTGCTTTCCAAGCCGGTGAATCGAAATATCCAGGACTGATTTCTACAAACAATTATGACGTACCAGTTGAACTGATGCGTTTCTTTACAGGTTTTGGTGTAAGAAAGTTCAATCATGTGAAAGTGAAGGGACAGCATTGGGTAGATTCTGTACTTTATAAGACCGAGGTGACTGCTTTGGCAGAAAATCTGGTTGGAGAGGCGTGGATTGGAGCTTATATCGGTAATTGGGATGCGAAGGGACATCGTCTTTCTTTGAAGCTGAAGTATTATCCTGACGGGGAACGTAAAGTATATCGTTCTCGACCGCTGTTCAATACGGTAAACTACATGGAACAGGCAGGACAGCCTTATCCTCTATTCATGTTGAACGATTCTTTACGTGTGAAGTTTACGTTAGATGAACCTGTGAAGAATGCTACCTTGTTTTATCTGACTACCGGTCATGGAGGTTGGGGAAATGGTGATGAGTTCAACCAAAAGCCGAATACGATTTACCTTGACGGAAAGCAGGTCATATCGTTTGTTCCTTGGCGTGATGATTGTGGAACTTATCGCAATTGGAATCCATGTTCAGGCAATTTCTTCAATGGTTTGAGCTCTTCTGATTTAAGTCGCTCGAACTGGTGTCCTGCTACTGTTACCAATCCTGAGTATATTTATCTTGGAGATTTGGAAGCTGGTGAACATACAATGGTGGTTAAAATTCCACAAGGTAAGCCAGAAGGAGGAAGCAATAGTTATTGGTGTATTTCCGGTTCATTGCTTTATTGAAAATGTAATGTATTCCTGAGTAGGGTATCCTTATGGAGGATATAAGAAATAGGAATAAAAATAATAAGGGGCTCTTATGATTAAGTTCATGAGAGCCCCTTTATTTTATTGCAATAGGATTCTATCTATACTCAGACAAGCTGACGGTAGGACGAATTTTATTAAATTTCTAGTCGTAGGTATGTACGGTCATCAAAGGAACGGTTGCCTTCTACCAGGCATTTTGTAGAAGGATTCTCACAGATGCATAGCGGATCTTTTTCAAGAATCTCTTTTAGGCGTTGTTCCGTGATTTCAAGAGTGTCATGTACTTCGGGATAACCATCGGACGTAAGAATGAGTTCGTGTACATTGCCTATGGGGAGTGATGGAACCAAGTCTGGATCGATAGATTGTCCGTCGATTACAGGATAGCGATAAGGGTTGGTACGATCAGGGTCATTTTGAAAGTGCAGTTGTTCGCAGAGAGCTTTGTAAATGAAGGCCCTTCCTTTATCGTTGGCACGAATATCAGCTTCTGTGGATCCGTGTCTCAAATAATGGTTGACAACTTGGCATCGGATATCGGTAAGGATATGGTCAACTCGTTTTTCGTAGTGGTATGTCTTTCCTTTCCAACGAGCTTGGCAGTCTCCGATGAACCAAACTTCGTTGTGGTATCGACTGTAAATGACGGCAGAACAGGTGGGACGGTACAGGCTTTTGCTATACGTAAGGTCTTCGGCCAGTGTGCGTGTGAGCGCTATGAGTACTTCCTCCTTACTAGCTTCAGCTGGAAGAAGCTCAATGGCGCCACAAACAAGCCGCATGGCGAGATGACCAGGGCTTTCTTGTCCCTCAGCCAATTTGATTTTTGCAGTGGAACCGTCTACTACTGCCGCATAATGAGAAGTGACTACCCATCCGTCTTCGCAGGGGATATCTTTGCATTTCCCTATTTTAAATTTTTCGAGTATTTTCATACTTTTTGATTTGCTTACTGCAAATTTACTTCTTTTCTGGAAAATATCTCTAATTCTGGGTATCAGTAAGGAAGTGTTGCTGCTTTTTGCTCCTTTTACGTTCGATTAGCAGGTCTTTGCCTTTGCGTTTTTATAGATATTGTTTATTTTTGACAATACTTCGGTAAATTTTTACCGATAAATTAAAATAAAACATAGAATCGGCA
>JAHHQU010000099.1 GCA_020026225.1 Phocaeicola sp.
GTCAAAATCTCTTATAAGAGTCTGTAATTCAACTATTTCAAAGAACTATAGGCAATTTTTAGTGGACAGTAATGATAAAATACAATGAATCTATTCAAAAAACTAGCTATCCTGCCGTTGATGGCAGGTCTTTTACCTGCTTGCCAGTCATCTGGCGAAAGTAAAGTACACAGTGACAAGTCTATTCCAGTCACTGTTCTTCAACCTACTACTGTTGAATTACCTAGATCGTATGTGGCTGATATTCAAGCTATCCAATTTGTCGAAATCAAACCTAAAGTGGATGGGTATGTCCAGCAGGTTTTGGTTGATGAAGGGGAATTCGTAAAAAAAGGTCAGCCGTTATTTCGTTTGAGTGCTGAGAATTTCGCAGAAGCCGTTAAGGAAGCTGAGGCGAATTATAAACAGACTCAAGCTGAACTTGAAATGGCTAATTATGAGACTGAACGTATTCAGCGTTTGGTGAACAGTCAGATTTATTCTCCTATTCGTTTGGAACAGGCAAAACGAGAGCGTGAGGTGGCCCGTATGAAAGTGGAGCAGGCACATGCTCAGATGCAGCGTGCGCAAATGGATTTGGGATACACTACTATCACATCTCCGTTTACGGGATATGTAGACCGTATTCCTTACAAAGTGGGTAGTTTGGTAAGTCCTGAAAGTTTGCTTACTACTGTGAGTGATATCTCTGAGGTGTTTGCTTATTATAAAGTAAATGAAAGTGAATATTTGCGTTTCAAGCGTGCTGAGTTGAAAGGTGAAGATATGCAGCAGATGGATAACGTAGAACTGGTACTTGCTGATGGAAGTATTTACCAGCATAAAGGTCGTCAGGAAACAGTAGAAGGTGACTTTGAGCGTGGAACTGGTTCCATTGCTTTTCGTGTACGTTTCCCAAATCCGGAAGGCTTGCTCAAACATGGTGTGACGGGTAAGGTACGTATGATGACACGTATGGAAGGGGTGTGCCTCGTTCCTCAGAAGTCAACTTTCGAAATTCAAGATTTTACTTATGTCTATTTGGTAGAAGAGGATGGTACAGCTAAAGTATGTAGTTTTAATCCGATAGAACGTTATCAGAACTATTATATTACGCAGGATTTAGCTCCAAATTCTACCATTGTGTACGAAGGGGTACAGATGATTAAAGATGGTATGAAGATTGAAACTAATCCGATTCCTTTCGATGATGTGAGAAAAGAACTTCATTTGGATAACCTTCAAAGATAAAAGAAGCTATGTTTAAATTATTTATACGCCGACCGATTCTTTCGGCGGTGATATCAGTAATTATCGTTTGCTTAGGAGCTTTGGCCATTGTGTCGCTGCCTATTACGCAGTTCCCTGACATTGTGCCGCCCTCAGTGACGGTGACTGCCCGTTATACGGGAGCCAGTGCCGATGTGATGTCAAAAACGGTTGCTACTCCATTGGAGCGTGCAATCAATGGGGTATCTGGTATGACTTATATGACGACCGTTTGTACCAATGACGGTATGTCGCTTACTACTGTTTATTTCAAGGTCGGTACAGACCCGGATGTTGCGGCTGTAAACGTGCAGAATCGTGTTACTACGGTTCTTGATGAGTTGCCTGAATAGGTAATCCGTGCGGGTGTAGTGACCGAGAAGGAAGTGAATAGTATGTTGATGTACTTGAACATCTTTAGTACAGATAGCACTCATACTGAAAAGTTTGTATATAACTTTGCCGATATCAATATCTTGCGTGAGTTGAAGCGTATTGATGGGGTGGGACTTGTGGAAATCATGGGTAGCCGTGACTATGCGATGCGTGTTTGGTTGAATCCTTCACGTTTGGCATCATATAATATGGTTCCGCAGGATGTAACCGAAGCAATTCGTCGTCAAAATATTGAAGCTGCTCCAGGTAAGACGGGTATTGGTTCCGATAAATTGCCGCAGCAGTTGCAGTATGTTCTTCAGTATACTGGTAAGTTCAGTACACCGGAAGAATATGGTGAAATTGTTTTAAAGGCGATGCCGGATGGGTCGTTGCTTCGCTTGAAAGATGTGGCTCAGATAGAATTTGACTCGGAAGATTATAACATGATTTCTATGACCGATGGCCGTCCGTCTGCATCTATCATGATCAAGCAGCGTCCGGGATCGAATGCCCGTGAAGTTATTCAGAACATCAAGCAGCGTATGGAAGAAATCAAAGAGAGTAGTTTTGCTCCAGGTATGGATTATAATGTAGCTTATGATGTCTCTCGCTTCCTTGATGCGTCTATCAAATCGGTGCTTCAAACGTTGTTGGAGGCCTTTTTGTTGGTGTTTGTGGTCGTATACATTTTCTTACAGGATTTCCGCTCTACCTTGATTCCAACCATTGCTGTACCGGTTTCGTTGGTAGGTACGTTCTTCTTCATGCAGATGATGGGTTTCTCCATCAACATGTTGACGCTGTTTGCTCTTGTGCTTGCAATTGGTATTGTAGTCGATAATGCCATTGTTGTGGTAGAAGCGGTTCATGTGAAGATGCATGATGAAGGCCTTTCTCCTTATAAGGCTTCTGTTGCTGCCATGAAAGAGATTGGTGGTGCTATTGTAGCCATTACTTTGGTTATGTCTGCTGTGTTTGTTCCTGTGGGATTCATGGAGGGAACGGTTGGTATCTTCTATCGCCAATTTTCTCTGACTTTGGCTGTAGCTATTGTCATATCGGGTGTGAATGCTTTGACTTTGTCACCTGCTCTTTGTGCCATGTTGCTTCGTCCGATTGATCCGAATAAAGAAAAGACGGGTAGAGTGGGTAAGTTCTTTAATAGTTTCAATCATAAATACAACAACTTTGAACGCCGTTTCAATGTGAACTTGGAAAAATACCTTAGTCGTCGTACATTCACGTGGTTGACCTTGTTGCTCTTTATCTTGGCGACCTATGGTATGAGCTATGTGCTTCCTACCGGCTTTATTCCGAATGAAGACCAAGGTATGATTTATGTGAACGTGGACGCGCCTCCCGGAGCTACCGTGGAACGTAGTGAAAAGGTGTTGAACCAGGTTCAGGCAGCGTTGCTCCCGTTTGAAGAAATTGAGACTATTTCAACGTTGGCTGGATATAGTTTGATGACTGAAACCGAGGGAGCTAGCTATGGTATGGGGATGATTAACTTGAAGCCTTGGAGTGAACGAGAGAAGAGTGTCGATGAGTTGATGAAGGTATATGCCGATCGTGTGTCTCATATTAAGGATGCGGATATTCAGTTCTTCTTGCCGCCTTCAGTCCCGGGATTTGGTAATGCCAGCGGCTTCGAGCTTCGTTTGCAGGACAAGACAGCGGGCGATTTCCATGAGTTTGCTGAAGTAGCTAATCATTTGGTGGAGCGATTGAATGAGGATCCCCGTATTCAGGGAGTTACTTCGGGATTCAATCCTAATTTCCCTCAGTATCTTTTAAAGGTTGATTTGGCTAAGGCTGCTAAATTGGGTGTCGATTTGGATAAATCTATGGAAACGCTTCAGGCGTATATCGGTAGTTTTTATTCATCCAACTTCATCCGATTTGGTCAGATGTATAAGGTAATGATTCAAGCATCGCCGGAATATCGAATGAACCCAGAAGATCTTTATAAACTTTTTGCAAAGAATAACGATGGAAATGTAGTGCCTTATTCTAACTTTATGACGATGGATCGTGTGTTCGGACCGAGTCAGATTACTCGTTATAACATGTTTACTTCTGCGCTGATTACTGGTGAAGGTGAAGGAGGTGTCAGCTCAGGTGAGGTAATTGCTGCCGTAGAAGAAATTTGCAAAGAAGTCCTTCCTCGTGGATACGATGTGGAATGGTCGGGGGTAACTCGTGAAGAAAAAGAATCGGGTGGTCAGACCTTCATGATTTTTGGTATCTGCTTGTTGTTCGTTTACCTTTTGCTGGCTGCACAGTACGAAAGTTTGCTTCTTCCATTTTCTGTACTATTATCGCTTCCGGCAGGTATTTTCGGTTCTTACTTCTTCTTGCAGTTAGCTGGACTTGAAAACAACATCTATGCACAGGTTGCCCTCGTCATGCTGATTGGTTTGTTGGGTAAGAATGCCATTTTGATTGTAGAAATGGCCAATCAGTTCCGCCAAAACGGTGCCACTCCGTTTGAAGCAGCTGTTAAGGGAGCGGTAAGTCGTTTGCGTCCGATTTTGATGACTTCTTTTGCCTTTATCTGCGGTTTGATTCCGTTGGTGATTTCTTCCGGTGCAGGTGCTTTGGGTAATCGTTCTATCGGTACAGCTGCTGGAGGTATGTTTGTCGGTACATTCGTTGGTATTTTCATGATTCCTGGACTGTATCTCATTTTTGAAACCTTGTCGGTTTACTTGAACCGCAATAAAGTTAGCTATTTAGAAGAAGATGATGAAGAATAAAAAAATATACATAGCTTTGATGCTATCTGTGTTTATGTTGGGAAGCTGTAAAGCTCCCCAACTTTCGCGGACAGAGAAGGTGAAACTTCCTTCTGTATTTGTTGAAGATTCGTCGGATACGCTTACTATGGCTTCCATGTCATGGAAAAGTTTCTTTCCCGACCATTATCTGACCGCATATATTGACACCGCATTGGCCAATAACCATACGTTTTTAAAGGCAGTGGAGAGAATGTCAATAGCTCGTGCACAAATGAAAGTTGGTAAAGGAGCAATGTTTCCTGAAGTCATGCTTGGAGTAGGTGGAAATGTGCAGCGTTTTGGTGAGTATACCATGGATGGAGTAGGTAATTCTACTACCAATACTTCTGATCTGCAAGCCGACAAGCATATTCCTAGTCCTTATAAGAGTGTAAATATAGGATTGAACTTTCAATGGGAAGCCGATATATGGGGCAAGCTGAATGATAAGCGTCGTGCTTCTGCCAAACGTTGGATGAGTTCGATTGAGGCTACTCGTTTGGCTCAGACCTTATTGGTTTGTGAAGTGGCTAACACTTATTATAAGTTGGTTGGTTTGGATAAGAAAGCGTATGTCCTTCATTTGGCCATAGAAAAGACCAAAGAGTCGCAGGAGTTGGCCGAAATTTTGATGAATGAAGGTGAAGAATCTCGTTTGTCTGTCGATCAGTTCCGTTCACGTAGTTTGAAACTAGAGGACATGCTTCTTCAAACGGAACAAGAAATTGCGGAAACGGAGCGAGGCTTTGCCGTTTTATTAGGGAAATATCCATTTGAAATAAAGCGTTCTACTTTTGAACAAGTTAGTTCTTTCGGATTTCCTATTGAAGTTGGCATACCCGCACAGCTGTTGCGAAACCGTCCCGATGTTGTAGCTGCAGAACTGGAACTATTAGCTAGTAAGTCGGATTTGTCGGCCGCTAGAAAGACCTTTTTTCCTTCGCTCGTTATTGGGGGAAGTGGTGGCTGGGAAGCATTCAGCTTGAATAAGTGGTTCAGCTCTCCAGCCTCTATGGTGTACAATTTGGCTGCAGGATTGACGGCTCCTATCTTTAAGCGTAACGAAGTTCGTGCTTTGTGGGCTGAAGCGAAAGCTAACCAGCGGATCGCTTTATTGGATTATCATCAGACTGTGCTTCAATCGTATGTGGAAGTTGTTGATTTGATTAGTGCTTCTGAACAGATGAGCCTTCGCAAAGAATTGAAAGCGGAAGAAAGTCGTATCCATCATCGTTCTATTTATAATGCTAATAAGTTGTTTAAGGCGGGTTTTGCTGGTTATCTGGATGTCCTTTCTGCCGATGAACGTTATTTGGATTGTGAATTGGAAAGAATTGAACTGAATATAGCTTATTGTAAATTACATACGATGTTGTACCGCTCATTGGGTGGTGGTACCTTCTAACGATTTGTCTTGTATGATTCCATTTTATGGATGATGAGGGGGTGTGTCAAAATGTATGTTAATACAAATTGATGCACCCTCTTTTTTATAACAA
>JAHHQU010000100.1 GCA_020026225.1 Phocaeicola sp.
CTTAGGATTTTTCTTGTTAATAACATACAAACGGCCATTACGTCTAACGATCTTGCATTCCGGCGTACGTTTCTTTAATGATGCTCTTACTTTCATATCTTATATTTCTTTTATTTATATCTAAAAACGATTCGACCTTTAGATAAGTCATAAGGTGACATCTCAACTCTTACCTTATCACCAGGAAGTATTTTAATGTAATGCATTCTCATTTTGCCAGAAATATGAGCAGTAATCTCATGTCCGTTTTCTAGCTCTACGCGAAACATTGCGTTAGACAATGCTTCAACGATTACTCCATCTTGTTCTATTGCAGATTGCTTTGCCATTTTAAATTGCTTTGTCTCCTAATACTTGTTCTACAAATTCAAATGATGAAAGGATATCAGCTTTACCCAAACCGATTGCTATGGTGTGTTCGTAATGAGCAGCAACTTGATGATCTCTTGTTTTGACTGTCCAACTGTCATTATCAAGATAGATGCTTCTATTACCTAACGTAATCATCGGTTCAATAGCGATACACATTCCTTTTTTAAGTAAAGTTCCGGTTCCGCGTCTACCAAAATTGGGGACTGCAGGATCTTCATGCATCTCCTTGCCAATGCCATGACCAACGAACTCTCGAACTACGCCGTATCCTTGTGCTTCACTATGGGTTTGTACCGCATAACCGATATCACCCAATCGCTTGCCATGTACGGCACTTTCTATTCCTTTATAAAGAGCTTCTTTCGTAGTCTTTAAAAGTTGAAGGATTTCAGGTTTGACCTCCCCTACACAGAATGTATAACAGGAATCACCGCAAAAACCATTCATGAAAGTTCCACAATCGACAGAAACGATGTCTCCGTCTTCAAGAGGTATGTCATTTGGAATACCATGAACCACTTGATCATTGACCGAAGTACATATTGAAGCGGGAAACGGACCTCCGTAAGGATTAGGAAAACCTTTGAAGGTTGGAACTGCTCCATTATCCCTTATGAACTCTTCGGCAACTTTGTCCAATTGCTTGGTCGTTACACCAGGCTTAATCAATTTGGCTACTTCCGCCAGAGTTTTACCTACAAGTAGGTTACTCTGACGTAAGAGCTCTATTTCATCTTCTGTTTTAAGAAATATCATCAGAGATTCAATTATTAATAAGCAGCAACGTTACCTGAACGTCCTTTGATACGACCTGAGGTTAACAATCCATCATAATGGCGCATCAACAGATGACTTTCTACTTGTTGCAAGGTATCAAGAACGACACCTACAAGAATCAACAAAGATGTACCACCGAAGAACTGAGCAAACTCAGTTTGAATACCAAAGACTCCAGCGAAAGCTGGCAGAACAGCAATAATAGCTAAGAAGATTGAACCTGGTAAAGTAATGCGTGACATGATAGTATCAATGTAATCCGCAGTACTTTTTCCCGGTTTGATACCAGGGATAAAACCATTATTTCTCTTCATATCTTCAGCCATCTGGTTCGGATTGATCGTAATTGCAGTATAAAAATAAGTAAATACAATAATCAAAAGTGCAAATACTAAGTTATATGCGAAACTTGTGTGATCAATCAAAGCACGTGTAATACCGCTTGCGCTTTCAGCATTAGAAAAGCCTACCAAAGTGATAGGAATAAACATAATAGCCTGAGCAAAGATAATAGGCATTACGTTAGCGGCATTCACTTTCAAAGGAATGTACTGGCGTGCTCCACCATATTGCTTGTTACCTACGATACGTTTTGCGTATTGTACAGGGACTTTACGTACCCCCTGTACCAACAAGATAGCAGCGGCGATTACAGCCAAAAGGCAAACAAGTTCAACGATGAACATGATGAGACCACCTGCTTCAAGAGAGGCCAAACGAGAAACGAATTCACCGCCGAAAGCCTCAGGCAGACGAGCAATGATACCGACCATAATGATCAATGAAATACCATTACCAATACCCTTGTCTGTTATTCTCTCACCAAGCCACAGGATGAACATACTACCTGCTGCCAAAATGATGGTAGAAGTAATTATAAAGAAAGTCCAATCTAATGAAGCATTAAGAGCTGGACCTGCTTGGAACTTCAAGTTGATGAGATAAGATGGAGCCTGAAAAATCAAAATGATAATGGTCAGGATACGAGTATACTGATTAATCTTTCGACGACCGCTTTCACCCTCTCGTTGCAATTTCTGGAAATAAGGCACTGCAATAGCCAACAACTGAATCACAATGGATGCAGAGATGTAAGGCATGATACCAAGTGCAAAAATAGATGCATTAGAAAATGCACCACCAGAAAACATATTCAACAAGAAAAGAAGACCTTCACTCGTTTGTTCATGCAACTTAGACAACATATCGGGGTTGATACCTGGAAGAACCACGAACGAGCCGAAACGGTAAATTGCTATGAACAATATAGTAATGAGGATCCGTTTTCTCAGATCCTCAATATTCCATATATTCTTTAATGTTTCAATAGATTTTCTCATTGAATCAGAGTTTTACTGCATTACCACCTACAGCTTCGATTGCAGCTACTGCGCTCTTAGAAAATGCATTTGCTTCAACATCAAGCTTAGTAGTTAAACCACCGTTACCGAGAACTTTCACCAACTGGTTTGTAGAAATAAAACCTGCTTCAACTAATTCATTAATACCAACCTTAATCAGATTCTTAGCTTCAGCTAATTTCTGAATAGTATCAAGGTTGATAGCCTTATATTCTACACGGTTGATATTCTTAAAACCAAATTTAGGAACACGACGCTGAAGAGGCATCTGACCACCTTCAAATCCAATTTTCTTTGAATAACCAGATCTCGATTTTGCTCCTTTATGTCCTCTTGTAGAAGTACCACCTAAACCTGAACCAGCACCACGACCAATTCTCTTCTTAGATTTAACAGAACCTTCTGCAGGACGTAAATTATTTAAATTCATATTGTAAAATCCTTTCTTATTAACAATATATTACTTAACGATTTGAACGAGGTGTTTAACCTTTTCAATCATACCTAGAATTGAAGGAGTTTCTTCGTGTTCAACCACACGATTCATTTTACGAAGTCCAAGCGCATCCAATGTTCTTTTCTGATCAGCTGGAGCACCGATTCTACTCTTTACTTGTTTGATCTTAATAGTTGACATGTTATTCCTCCTTATCCTCTAAATACTTTTTCAATACTTACACCTCTATTCTGAGCAACCATGCGAGCATCTCTCATTTCACTCAAAGCAAGGATAGTAGCTTTCACCAAGTTGTGTGGGTTAGATGAACCTTTAGATTTAGCCAAAACGTCAGTTACACCAACACTTTCCAATACGGCACGCATTGCACCACCAGCTACAACTCCAGTACCTGTAGAAGCAGGTTTGATGAATACTTCTGCACCACCGAATTTAGCTGTCTGTTCGTGAGGAACAGTACCTTTCAGAATAGGCACACGTGTAAGGTTCTTCTTCGCAGATTCAACACCTTTAGCAATAGCAGCTGTTACTTCACCTGCTTTACCAAGGCCCCAACCGATGATACCATCTTCGTTACCAACTACAACGATAGCAGCGAATGTAAATGTTCTACCACCCTTTGTAACTTTAGTAACACGGTTGATTGCAACCAATCTATCTTTTAATTCAATATCGTTAGTGATCTTAACTCTATTATTAACTGCCATAATTCATTAAAATTTAAGTCCACCGTTACGAGCAGCATCAGCTACTTCTTTTACTCTCCCATGATACAAGTAACCATTACGGTCGAATACGACAGTCGTAATACCAGCTTCTTGAGCTTTCTTAGCGATCAATTCACCAACCTTAGCAGCCTGTTCTTTCTTTGGGCAAGCTTCTATACCAAGAGAAGAAGCTGCTGCCAAAGTTTTACCGTTCAAATCGTCGATAACCTGAACATATATCTGCTTGTTACTTCTAAACACACTCATACGCGGACGTTCAGGAGTACCTGAAATCTTGTTGCGTACTCTATATTTGATCTTAATTCGTCTTTCTATTTTTGTTGTCATAATTATACGTATTTAAGTGAATTATTTAGCACCAGCTGACTTACCAGACTTTCTACGAATTTCTTCGCCAACAAACTTAATACCTTTTCCTTTGTAAGGTTCAGGCTTACGGAAAGAACGTATTTTTGAACAAACCTGACCGAGCAGCTGTTTGTCACAAGATTCCAAAATAATAAGAGGGTTCTTATTTCTTTCAGATTTAGTTTCAACCTTTATTTCAGGTGGCAACTGGAAGAAAATATTATGTGTATAACCCAAAGCGAAATCAATGATGTTACCATTGTTAGAAGCACGGTAACCAACACCGACAAGCTCCAATTCTTTCTTATAACCTTGAGAAACGCCTACAACCATGTTGTTGATCAATGCACGATACAAACCATGGAAAGCGTGACGCTGCTTCAAGTTATCTAATAAAGCGCTTTCATTTTCTGTCAACACCACTTGTCCGTCTGCTATCTCTACATTGATAGAAGGATCAACAAACTGACTCAACTCACCTTTAGAGCCCTTTACGTTAACTACGTTATCCTTAAGAGTAACTGTTACTCCAGCAGGAATACTAATAGGTAATTTACCAATTCTTGACATTGCTTATCCTCCTAAATTAATATACATAGCAAAGAACTTCACCACCAATCTTAAGGTCAGCAGCTTCTTTGTTTGTCATTACACCTTTGGAAGTAGATATAATAGCAATACCTAATCCATTAATTACTCTCGGCATATCCTTGTAGCCAGTATACTTACGCATACCTGGAGTTGAAACTCTCTGAAGCTTTTTGATAGCGTTAACTTTGTTAACTGTATCATACTTCAAAGCTACCTTGATAGTACCCTGAGGACCATCTTCAATAAACTTGTAGTTTAGGATGTAACCCTTATCAAACAAGATCTTAGTGATCTCCTTTTTCAAGTTTGATGCAGGAACTTCCACTACTCTGTGCTTAGCACTAATCGCATTTCTCAATCTGGTGAGATAATCTGCTATTGGATCTGTCATAAAATAAATTTGTTAAATTAATCAGGACTACCCTGACAATATTTAATAATAAAAAAATTCTTACCAGCTTGCTTTTTTAACGCCTGGGATCAAACCGTTAGAAGCCATTTCACGGAACTGAATACGTGAAATTCCGAACTGACGCATATAACCTTTTGGACGTCCAGTAAGTTTGCAACGGTTGTGCAAACGAATCGGATTAGAATTCTTAGGAAGATCCTGCAATTTCTGTGCAGCTTCAAAAGCTTCAGCAGGATCACCAGTGTTAACGATTTTCTTAAGCGCAGCACGCTTTTCAGCATATCTTGCAACAAGTTTAGCTCTTTTAACTTCGCGAGCTTTCATTGATTCTTTTGCCATAGCTTATCAATCTTTTTTAGCGTTTTTAAACGGTAAACCGAATTCTTTCAAAAGAGCATATCCTTCTTCGTCTGTCTGAGCAGAAGTCACGAAAGTGATATTCATACCAAGGATTTTAGAAATGCTGTCGATATTGATTTCAGGGAATATAATTTGTTCCTGAATACCAAGAGTATAGTTACCTCTACCATCGAACTTGCTTTCTATACCTTTGAAGTCACGGATACGTGGCAAAGCTACACGAACAAGCTTTTCTAGGAATTCGTACATTCTTTCACGACGCAAAGTAACCATAACACCGATAGGCATTTTTTTACGCAACTTAAAGTTTGCGATGTCTTTGCGAGATACTGTTGCAACAGCTTTCTGACCAGTGATAGCAGTCAATTCATTGATTGCAACGTCTATGATCTTCTTATCAGCTACAGCCATACCCAATCCCTGGTTGATAACGATTTTCTTAAGAACCGGA
>JAHHQU010000101.1 GCA_020026225.1 Phocaeicola sp.
GTTTGGGAGGGGGACATCATGGGGGATGATAGGGGGTACACTTCGTTTCCCATCACCGGTGTATGGTAACAGTAAATCCGCCTACCCGACATTTGCAGTACCGGAAATGTGTGCATCCGACACATGTTTTTCCTTTTCGATTGTCATTTGGCGGATTCGTTCCTCCAAGCGTCCGATTTCTCTATCTTGTTCCCTGATGATTTCTTCTTTTTCATGAATTAAGGCAAGGAGAGAGGAGAGTTCGGTAGTTTGTGTTGTTGTAGATGATGTATTGTGGTAAATATCACCTTTCCCTGTAAGTAACCAGGTAGGGTTTATATCATTATGTATTTCGATAATTTTCGACACCCATAGGCTTGATATATCTGTCCCTTTGCTAATACACCTTGAAATCACTCCGTTTGAGCACCCAATAGCTTGTTCAAGTGCCCTCGTACTGATACCTTTTTCTTTAATTAGGATTGCAATCCTGTCGGAAATATTCGTCATAAATCGTAAATTATCTACATAAAACTTTTTAGTGTCGAAAATATTCTATATATTTGCAGTGTGTTCAAAAAAGAACATCGCGCCAAAGATACAAAAAAGGCATGTGATTAGCGAATTTTAAGGATTAAAGAAAATGAACGAAGAAATAAAAGAATGGCAAACGCAGAGTGTGAAGCACAAAGTAGCTTACGTGTTGATGATGGATGGTATCAGCTTCAGATATACCGAAAAGACCGGGATTGTGTTTTCCGCACCCGATTTTTATGTGAAGAATCTTATTCGCCGTTTGATGAGTTGCTATGGCGTGAGTTTGAAACCGATTATAAACGAATTTAAAGAAGTGGAATTACGGGATAACCAAGTGTGATAATCTGGAAAGCGTCAAAAAACGGGTGATGGTGTGGAGAGACACACGGGAGGTTAGTTCAGTTGGTAGAACACGTCAAACTCTTATGGAGAGACTATGGTCTGCGGTTCGAGTCCGCAACCTCCCACCAAAAAATTATTAATCATTAAAATAAGTGAGATATGAAAGAAACAGTCAATACACCTCTTGAAGTGGCCAGTCATCTGGTAGAGGATAGAGTTCGACAATATAATGATGGTTCAATGCCGCAAGATTGCATAGTATGTGGAGCCACAGAAGTTGTTTATGTTCGGAAAGACCTTTTAAGTCTATTACGAGAGCATCCCCACTTGGCAGGAACTGCGGTACCGGCTTGCGAATTTGAGCAACTCGGCAAAACGCTGACAGGTCTCGCTTATATTTCTCGATATAGCTGGGTTCGGTGCAGTCTGGAATCAATATTCTTATAACATACTTCATTATGTGTTCATTTTAGAAAACGCAACAAATATAACAATTTATAATATTAAAAACAAGTGAGATATGAACAAGAGGTACATTCACATTACGAAAGCTGACCGCGATTTTATCGCAAAAGCACTTAACGTGACAGAGAAGACTGTTTATAACGCTATCCGGTTTGATGATCGTCGTGGTAACTCCGAACTTTCTGCAAAGATTCGTAAGTTGGCCATGGCCCGTGGCGGTATTGTGATGGTTGTTATTCCGGAGGTGGAAGTTTTTCATGACTATGACAAAGTGTCCCGCCTATATTGTCCCAATGGTGCTCTTATAGAGTTTGACCGTAAGGATGGTAGCGGCCAGGTAATATTCAAAGGAGAAACTGTGAAGACTTACGAACATGTAATGGTTTCGGAAATTGACCACATAAAAGCGTTTGCATCTGCATTGAGATAGGAGGTGGCTATGTTGGTGTATTACGGTAACATACAGTGTATTTCTGCACGCGAACTCATTGATGGCGGTTATATCACTGAATCCTGCTATAGGAACTGGGTGAACCGTGGCCGTATCAAGATTGTGCGTCGTGGTGGAGGCGCTGCTGGAAATTGCGCGTTGGTCGCCCTCAATAGTCTGCCTACCGAGTGCCTGGAACGGGTGAAGGAAGACAATCCCGGAGGAACAGAGCAGGCGCTTCATCACTGGATACAGTCAAACTATGTACTGGATCAGGCTGCGGTAGCTTACTTCTTGGATTGGGCTGCCCGTTCAACCAGCAACAGAGCTACAGATGAACTTGCCCGGAAATATGCGGTGAATGCCTCGGTTCTGAATACTTGTATCAAGCTTTATAACAGAAGCAATGATTACCGCAAACTGATGGGTGAAAAATATAACTGGGACATGATGGCGACTACCATCGAGACACTACGCGAATACTTTGGTCATGACCTTCCTGCCAGCACCCTGCGCTTCCGCAAGAAAGTGAACGAATACAAGCAGTACGGTTACGAATGTCTGATAACCGGAAAATTCGGCAACCAGAACAAACGGAAGGTAACTTACATGGACGAACGCCTGGTGATGAGTTTGAAAGTACTTCCCAACCAACCATACGGTAGTGATGTGCATGAAATGTATCTGTCGTTTGTATGCGGAGAATTGGAAGTATGGGATCTGGAAACTGGAGAGATATTCAATCCGGAAGATTTTACGGATAAGAATGGGGAGCCGAAAGAATTGAGCGAAAGCACTATCCGTAACATTCTGAACAACCCGGCAAGTCAGCTACTGATAGAAAAAGCCTTGCGTGGACGTATGGAATTCTATCATGAGCAAATGCCGCACATGCATCGTCATAGCGGTGAGTTCTCTTTGTCACAAATAACGATGGATGACGTGGATTTGCCGCGTCGAATGAAAGGAGGCGAGTATATGCATGCCTATTATGCCTATGATGTAGTGAGTCAGTGCCGTATCGGTTTGGCCTACGGACGGGATAAGGATGATGCCTTGGTAGTGGACTGTTTCCGTGATATGTTCCGGCTTATCGAACGCAACGGATGGGGTATTCCTGCCGGTATAGAGGTGGAACAGCACTTGATGAGCAAGTATAAAGAAGGATTCCTGAAGGCAGGTGAGGTATTTAAGTTTGTGCATTTTTGTGCCCCACAGAACTCACAGGAGAAATATGCTGAAGCTCTGAACGGTGCGTTCAAGACAACCATAGCACATAAGAACCATGAAGGCATTGGCCGCTGGTATGGTAAGGGTGCACGGCGCGTGGATCAGAAGAAAGTGAGCGACAGCAGTAACCACACCTGGGAAGACAGAAAGTATTATACGTTTGAAGAACTTGTGGCGGATGACCGTCGCGATTGTGAAGAATGGAACAATTCGCTTCACCCCAACCAAAAGAAATATCCTGGAATGACCCGTTGGGATGTGCTCGTGGCCAAAATCAATCCGACCCTTCGACCGCTTGATAAACTGACCTTGAGCAGATATATCGGAGAAAAGGTAGAAACCAGTATTCGTAGAAGTTCCACTGTACGTGTGGCAAATGCGGACTGGTGGCTGAGCGGTCCGGAAGTGCTGGAGCAGCTGGAACCAAACAACCGCAAGGTGACGGCCTACTACCTGCCGGATGAAGAGGGTAAGCCTACTGATGTCTTCCTGTTCCAAAACGACCGCTACCTTGACAAGGTTCGTCCGGTAGTGACTTACAACCGGGTGGTGGCAGAACAGACCGAAGAAGACCGGGCTGTCTATACAGAGCAGGCTAAGATTATAAGTCATTTCAGCAAATACCTCAAAGACCACGCCATCGGTAAAGTGGGCACCGGTACACCGGAACAGCCAACAGATGACCCGGAAGAGGTGCTGGAACTTCCCCCAGTGGAACTATCCGATGATTTACCAGCCGAATTGTCGGCAGATCCGGAATCAGATTATGAATGGCACTCCGGAATAAGCGAGGCAATGAGAGCCATCAGTGATATGTAAGAACAGAATTAGAAGAACATTAAAACAGCGTTAGAATTATGATTACAGAAGCGCAAAAACAGAAAATTTTAGCAGCGATAGCCGCTAACCGTGCGAACTATCCCAGTGATGCCAAGCATGCAGCATCTTTGGGCATCAGTACGTCTGTGTACAGTGCTATCAAGAACGGACAGACAGACAAAGCCTTGAGCGATGCCAACTGGATAAGCATTGCCCGCAAATTAGGGGTGAACCTCCGTGGTGAAATGGAATGGAAAGCAGCCAAGACCCCGACCTTTGAATATATCACTGCTCAGCTGGAGTTCTCGCAGCAGTCCAGCCTGTCGGGTATCCTGTGCGACATGCCCAATATCGGCAAGACTTTCACGGCACGTTATTATGTGCAAAGTCACAAGAATGCCGTTTATATTGACTGCTCGCAGGTAAAGACAAAATTGAAGCTGGTACGCAAGATTGCTGCAGAGTTTGGTGTAGACAGTAAGGGAAAGTATTCTGATGTGTATGAAGATCTGGTATATTACCTTCGTTCTATGGAAACTCCGCTTATTATCCTCGATGAAGCAGGTGACCTGCAGTATGAAGCTTTCCTTGAGCTGAAGGCCTTATGGAATGCTACTGAACGCTGCTGCGCCTGGTACATGATGGGGGCAGACGGATTGAAAGAAAAAATCAACCGCTCCATAGAATGCAAGAAGGTGGGCTATACCGAAATGTTGAGCCGTTATGGTGACCGGTACAGCAAGGTGACTCCAGATGACGGAAAGGAGCGCGAACAGTTCTTGAGCAACCAGGCACGTATTGTGGCCAAGGTAAATGCCCCTGCAGGTGCTGATATAGCCCAGATTGTACGGAAGACACGCGGTGGTTTGAGAAGAGTCTATACTGAGATTGAAAAACTTAAAATGACAGTGGAATAATGAAGCGTGCGTACAGTCCGAAGGAAATAGCCGCCAAGAAATGGGTTACTCTGCCGTGGAATGAGAAATGGAGCAAACCTTTCGGATTTCCGGCAGAGACTGCTTCGTGGTTTATCAGCGGTGCCAGTGCCAGTGGGAAAAGCAGCTTTGTGATGCAACTTGGAAAGGAACTATGCAGCTATGGGACGGTGTTGTACATGAGTTACGAAGAGAAAATCAACCAAAGTTTCCAACGGCGTATGGGGTATCTGAAGATGAATGAAGTGCAGGGTAAGTTTCGCGTGATGACAGAAGGTAGTTTGGAGGAAGTGATCGCCCGCCTGAAAAAGCCGAAAAGTCCGAAGTTTATCATCATTGATTCCTTCCAAGTGGCCGGATGGGACTATCCGCAGGCTGTGGAGTTGATGGAAACCTTTCCGAAGAAGTGTTTTATCTGGATCAGCCAGGAAAAGAAAAGCCAGCCAATGGGTGGCGGTGCTGTAAGATTGAAATATATCTGTGATATGAAGATTCGGGTGGTCGGTTATAAAGCTTATTGTCAAGGCCGTGCCATTGGAGACCCGGGAAGCTATTATGTGGTATGGGAAGACGGAATCATTCAAACAAGTAATAATTTAACGTGAGTTCGACGAATTGTAAGTGCTTATAAATTTGGTGATTAGCGAAATTT
>JAHHQU010000102.1 GCA_020026225.1 Phocaeicola sp.
CCTGTTCCCATTCAATGAGCTTGCGGTACAATACTCCGCCCGTACGGTTCATCTTCACCACATCCCCCTCTCCGGGAACAAACAGAGGTCCGAACTCCTTTATGTTCCAGTCCAGCAGCGAGTCATATGGGAAGCTCCTGTATACTCCCTCAGAAAAATCCTCAGGACGCATCAGTCCTATGCGCCTCTGTGAAGCCACATTCCCCAAAGGTATGTCTACACCATCCACCTTGAATATCCCCTTCCTTATGGAGACCGTATCTCCAGGTAATCCTATACAACGTTTGATATAATACTTCATTATGTGCATCTCTATATGGCTCCAGTCGTTTGGATGCGGGAAATTGAACACTACCACGTCATTGCGCCTTATCTTCCTGAATCCCGGTAAGCGGTAAATTTCTGTCTGTTCTAAATTGAGAGATTTGTTCAGGTTAAACAGACGTGCCCCCACAACAGGCTTCCACACCAGCACGAAATCCCCTTTCCGGAGCGTGGGTGACATTGAGTCACTCGGAATCCGGAAGGAGGCAAACACAAACACCTGTGCCAGAATCCATATCAGGAACATGCATGTACACACAAATGTAATGTTCGTTATTATGTCAAACCATCTTCTCATAATCTCTTCTTTATTCATTTCCAACAAATCTCTCCATTCCTGTATATAAACGGACGCTCGGCAGAAGCACCTGTCCATGCTTTGTCCTTCAGCATCAGTAGGCAGTTTACCGGTACATCCCAAAAATCCATCCATCCATATTCCGTACCTCTCTTCGCTTCCACGGGTTTCCATTCCTTATCCCAATAATAAAGGCAATAATTCCTTTCCTCTGATATCTGAGATTTCAGATAAGGATATACCCCTATGGCAGTAATTTGGTGTTCATCCCCCAAATCAAAATCAATATATCCTTCCTTAGTCCGGCATCTGCAAGCCGTAGCCTCAATTCCGTCCGTAAGATTCCGCGGGCTTTCATATACAGAGAGAGAATTGGCATCGCTTGTGACTTTCACGGAAGAGATCCGTCCTTCAGCAGTATAAAACGATATTTCTCCTGCAGCAATCGTATCTGAGGGAAGATACATCCGTACATACCTGTAGGACGATTGTGTTTCCACTTCATACCTGTTCATTTCCACATTCAGATATCCCGGCATAATGCAAAGGTCTTTCTCATTACCATTGTCCACCCCCACGAAACGTGCATTCCGCAAGGAGTTCAGATACGGAAGGTTCTTGTCATGCACAGGTTCTCCTGTTATATTCCTAAGATATACCTTCCCCCTTTCTCCGTTGTCATTCAGAACAACCATCTTCCCCCTGCTGTCCAGCAGGAACGGTTCCGATGCCGGAGTCACTCTTCCGTCCATGTAATATACCGGCAGATATACCATGTCCTTACCCATCTCCCTGAATATCACTTTTCCTCCATCATCAATTTTCCCCCACTGCACCGGATTCCATCTCTGATATCCGAATACAGCAAGATAGGCATACCTTGCCCCCTCTGGTATCGGTACTGTCAGTTCCACTTCCACATCATGCGTTTCAAAATATTCGTGCGACACATCCTTCTTCTTTATGTTACGGAACAGTGGCGGTATATCTTCACTGTTCACCTTGCTGTCCGTTACAGGGCCTTCCGGATGGTTGGAGTAGGTATACCGGTACACTTTTGGTAGTCTGAATCTTCCCCACAGAGAATCTGAAGACATGTTGTTGTATATACGTTTGTATTTCCACCTGTCGTCATCCCAGAAAGCCTCGAAGGCATACGATTCCCCATCCATTACAATAACATTCCATGTATGTGAATTGTTACGGTTCCCCCATGCCGGAACAACATCGACAGCAACAGGCATCCCTACAGAAGAAAGCAGAAGTGAGTTATACCAGCAGCGATGAATGCACAGTCCTCTTTTCAAGCGTTCGAAAGTAGATGCGTCAAACATAGGAATACGTGTTCCGAAGAACTGCGAATGTACAAGGTGTCTGTACTCATGAAGCAGCGAGTCTGTTTCCTCCTGCCATTTTTTATCTTTCCCTGCATAGAACAATCCCTTATGCCTGTTGTAGAAAGTATCTCGTGCACCGTCAGCCACCAGTCCGTTCAGTCTTCTGTAAGGCAGTACATATTCCAGGAAATCATCAAAGGAACATCCTGATGAATTGACATTCCTTCTCCAGGCTTCAAAAGACCTGTCTATCTCATTTATGATATATTCTCCACTGATAGAGTTCAAATCCGCCGTCATATCTGTGGCGGGCATGAAAATGTAAAAGTGTTCAGATAGCCTGTTTATGGACTTACCCCACTCTTTGTTTATTCTGTACCCGAAAATCCAGTTTATAGAGTCATAAGCATTATATACATCACTCAGATTCTCCTTTACATATTTCCTGTTGTACCCATAGCATCCTGCCATGTGTTCTATGAGGAACCGTGCCGCACGCAACTTCAGGCTGTCTTCCTTATAGTGTTCCATCACCTTTTCCAGTTCCGCGCGGTTTGACCCCGCCATTTCGAGTGCCTTCTCCATCCGTCTTCCCCCATTGTCCGAGCAGCTGCACAAAACACACAAAACGCATAGGACCCCAAAAATCATCTTTACGTAAACACGTAGTATTGAACATCTTGATTCCATTCCGAATCCTCCTTATATAGAAACAAATTTTTATGTTATACAATCTTTGCCATCACAAATCCTTAATTTCCACTTTGGCAAATTGTATGTGATTTTCATCCGATGGATTCTTATACTGGATATAGATAATACCATCCACTACAAAATATTTTTCCGAAAAATTATTCGGGAATATGTATTCTCTTGGAGTACGTCCATTACCGTCCATAACGATCAAACCAATGGTGCGTTCCTTGTCAAACATATCCGATTTTGGACCATAATGAATACGAAAATACTTTCCGCTGTTTGAATCATAATGAGGTTCGCAATAGCGAGGACTTAACCCCTCAAATTCAAATTTCTTACGTGGATTTTTACGTGATTTTGCATCCAGTGGAGACAACTCAGCGGGAATTTCCACCGATGTCATGTTAATACTGTCCGTGGCACCGCTCTGCCTGTCATACACATAAATAAATGATGAACAAGGAAAATTATATAATATCCTGTCAGAATAACCAGAAATACCTGGAAATACAAGTCCCTGAAACCCTTCAATCTGTGAAACAAGTCGTGAAGGATAATAAACAGGTATTGAAGAAAGCTTATTCTCGGATATGTTATATTCCATTCCAATATTGTAGGTCGACATATTCTCTGAAGATACATTTACAGGTAATAAAGGTATAGTAACATTTGATTCTGTAACAGAGAGATTTGTCAATCCCCCCATTGTAACTCCTGTAGGTTTCATTGAGTATTTTTTTGTATCAATAGAAGCATATGGTATCCTGTTTATAACCTTACCTTTATATGATACTGCTATTATACCGCTTTCATCCTCCAGTACTGCACATGATGGGTTGAAACAAAAGCTTGAAGTCGGCAGGACCCCATCGGCTCCTTCCTTATCCAGAGATATTGAGAAATTATCACTACCAGAGAGACTGATAAAGTCAAAGCTATGTGTCAGATGATTATATCCTCCGGCAAAAGATGCACCATTGAATTTGCATGCTGAAAGTTTTGTATATGAATTCAGAAGTGGATAATCTATATTTACTGATATAGAATCATAGTCTTTTAGAAAATTTACTTTTCCAAAGTCTGCTGAATGACTGCAGGACATAAACAATATGCACGCCAAAGGATAGTGTAAATTTTTTCTTTTCATAAATAATATCATTTTTTAATAGAATTGGTAACTGTCTATTTGTATTAATAATTAGGGTGTCCAGTTCTACGTTCTCGTTTTCGGCATTGATCTAACATTTTAAGATGTTGATTATAAGCTAGAATAGTGTTGTGCCTAGGTGCAATTTTAACATACAAAACAGTGTAGCTAATTTATTAGATCAATATATCTTGAAGAGACATGATTATCAGTGCTTTGAAACTTGTATCATATCTATTTTGATCTAAAAAAACGGAACATCAAACTGGACACCCTAATTAATAATTCCAAGGAATTATTAATTTCCTTGGAATTATTAATATAAAAAAGGTTAGCATCCAGTGACAAGGACTAATGTAACATCCAAAGAACTACAATTTCTTTGTGCATCGTTCCACCATTGTTCATAATTTGATTCACAAATATAAAATGTGCCTGTACAATTTCCTGCATCAGGATTTCCCCAATCCTCGCCGTTAGCCAACGCTTCCACATTAGCCAATGCAAGATCCGACATTGTTTTTTCCTGTTGTGATGTATATACACTATAACCAGCCATTAAAGCGAATGCTGCAACGAATGCAGTTCTAATAATATTCTTTTTCATAAGATTCTAAATCTTGTTTATAATATTAAATTTATTCACACACAAAGCAACAAATACCCGATTTGTAGTGCTTCAAAATAATCATTACCTTTGCATTGGTAACACCTCCTTTCTTCGATTGGACGGGTTTAATGTGGAATGGAACATGATATTCATTGTTTGCCGACACATAATTCATGTTTCCACTCTTTTCCATATCTTACCCGATTTTATATTATACATTTATTTTTCTTCAACATTTATATATCTTCCAATATATTCTTCACCTCTTGTCGCATTTCCCTTATATCAGTAGAATTTACCTTAGGTTCGGCATTAAGCACATTCTCTGCCTCCCTGCGTTCAGCAGTACTGTATCTCCCTTTACATACATCTTCTTTCCCTGTTCCCATTCAATGAGCTTGCGGTACAATACTCCACCCGTACGGTTCATCTTTACCACATCCCCCTCTCCGGGGACAAACAAAGGTCCGAACTCCTTTATGTTCCAGTCCAGCAGGGAGTCGTATGGGAAGCTCATGTATACTCCCTCAGGAAAATCCTCAGGACGCATCAGTCCTATGCGCCTCTGTGAAGCCACATTCCCCAAAGGTATGTCTACACCATCCACCTTGAATATCCCCTTCCTTATGGAGACCGTATCTCCAGGTAATCCTATACAACGTTTGATATAATACTTCATTATGTGCATCTCTATATGGCTCCAGTCGTTTGGATGCGGGAAATTGAACACAACCACATCGTTGCGCTTTATCTTCCTGAATCCCGGTAAGCGGTAAATGTCTGTCTGTTCTAAATTGAGAGATTTGTTCAGGTTAAACAGACGTGCCCCAACGACAGGTTTCCACACCAATACGAAATCCCCCTTCCGGAGCGTGGGTGACATGGAGTCACTTGGTATCCGGAAGGATGCAAACACAAACACCTGTGCCAGAATCCATATCAGGAACATGCATGTACACACAA
>JAHHQU010000103.1 GCA_020026225.1 Phocaeicola sp.
ACTGTGCTTGAACAATATCTCGCAAAAATGGGCTTTTTAAGGGACGACTAATTATTCGTTGACTGTTTCAGAAGGTAAGCATACCTTGTCCGTTTCAGCTATTGGGTTCAAATCCATTGAAACAGTTATTAAAGTTTCTAAACATAATAAAGTATTCAACTATACACTAAAACCAGATGTTGCGCAGTTGAGCGAGGTGGGGGTAGTTTCTAAATCCGATGCTCGCAAGGAACGTGAAAAAGGTTTTGCTTTGAGTGTGGTAGATACTAAAAAAAGCAGCCTTGAGAAATTTTGCTACGGTAGAACTTTTGAATCGTACATCTGGAGTCAAGTTGCGCCAAAGTGGAGAAGTAGGCTCCGATATTCAGTATAATATCAATGGAATGTCTGGCAACTCCATTCGCGTGTTGATTGACGGAGTTCCTATGGAGAATTATGCCTCTTCGTTTTCGATTTCCAGTCTTCCTCCTTCTATGATTGAACGTATTGACGTTTATAAAGGAGTTGTTCTGGCTCATCTAACCGATGATGCTTTAGGGGGGGGCTATTAACATCGTGCAGAAGCAGCCTGCCAATAAGGCTATTTCCACTTCTTATATTTATGGTTCTTTCAATACGCATAAATGGGATTTGAGTGGTAATTACCGGAATACGAAGTTTGGTTTTACGGTTCAAGGAAGTGTTTTCTTCAACCACAGTGATAACAATTATAAGGTGTGGGGTGATCCGATAAAGATTACTGATTCACAGACCGGACGTATTCAGTACATCAATACCGAACGTTTCCACGAGGCATACCAGTCGAAGGGAATCACCCTCAATACCGGATTTACGAAGGTGAAGTGGGCTGACCGTTTCTTATTGGGATTCATTTATTCCGATATGAAGAAGGATATCCAGCGCGGTGCTACGATGAAAGTGGTGTACGGAAATCGTAAGTCGATGCAGGAAACTTTCATGGGCAAGATGCAGTACGAGAAAAAGGATTTATTTCCTAATTTGGATGTATCGGTTAATATGACGTATTCTTCGGGCGAACGCATGGTGATTGATACTATTCCTTATATGTATACTTGGGAAGGTGAGATCATGCTCGACCGTAATGGAAATCCGGTCGTTTGGGAAAAAAGGGGAGGTGAGGCAGGAAATGCTACTTTAGCCACCAACATGGAAAAGACATTGACGGCACGAACTCGTGTTTCTTATGAGTTCTTTCCGAAACATACCTTGACAGCCAATTTTTTGGTCAACAAGTTTACACGTGATGTGAAAGATCCGTATCTGACAGAAGCACAGCAGCGATTTACGGATACAAGACATTTATCGCGACTTAAGGATATGATTCAAAAGTCGTTGACGAACCTTACAGACGAAATGTATGGGTATGAAAACTTGGGTAAGATTCGCTCTAAAGGAGTCGATTTTGATTTACGCTACAACTACAACGATCAGGTGATGAGTGAATTCAAAATGTCTTATACCGATGCTCGCTTCAATCTGCGGTTTGATATGCATAGTACGGAGAATCCGCCTAAATATTGAGGGGGATTTACTGCATAGAATGTATCTTTGGCATAGTTGTATTTAAACAATCCTTCAGAGGTACCTACCCAAATATTCCCTTCTGAATCTTCAATGAAATCACGAATGGGATTGCTTGGAAAATAAGGATTGGTGTTGGGGAGGTATGGAAGTTTGACAATCTGGTCATGAAGGTATTTATAGATGTCATTTTTGGCTGTACCGATCCATATTTCATCCTTCGAATTTCTGAAGAGCTTGAATATATGCTCTTTTTCCAATTCTGTCGTAATCGTTGGGTTGTCCATGGACAGAATGTGTAACCCTTTTAGGGTTCCTATGAATAGTTTGTTGTCCAGCAGTTCGAGGCTTCTGACTTTTGTGAAAGGTATTTCTTTTACTGTTTGACGTGTTCGGAGGGAAGGACGATAAACTTTTAGCTGATGATCGTCAATGTACCAGATACTGTCGCCTTTTATGGTCAAAGTATGGGTACTGTGCTTGTGTGTAAGTTGCTCATAAAGGTTCTTTTCCAAGTTACATTGAAAGAGATTTCCTTCTGCAATTACAAACATATTTCCTCGGTGATCGCTCTTTATAAGGGATATATGGCTTCCGATGTTCATTCTTTTCCCATTGGGCACAGTAATCTCTCCAATAAGCACTTTCATGTCATGCCCATTGTAGATATTCAATCCTTCTCGTGTGCCAAGCCATATTCTACCTATGTCATCTTGCCCGATAGAGAGGACTGTTGGATGAGACATCCCTTCGTATGAACCGATATGGTGAAAAGAAATGGCATGGATAGGAAGTACAAAAAATAAAACAAGAAGAAGGTGAGTGACAAGTTGTTTCATACTATGATTATACAGAATTTAGTACAAATATAGTATAAAGCTGAAAACTTCACAAAGATAAATATGGTAAGGCTTGCAAACCTTGTCCTATTGTTTGTGTATCTCTTGGAAACGATGGTAATCTGTACAAAGTACCCCCTTTGCAAGTCAAGTTGTTAAAAAACGTTCAAAAGAGAAAGATATGGAGGGGAGGCATCTAAAGTATTTGTCAGAAATTAAAAAAAAGAGTTCCTTTGTAGAAAAATAATGAATTATGGCAAGAAACGATAAAGCAAATTCTAAGAGAGCAGAATATAAGCAGAAGAATATCGAGTTCCTGAAGGAAATGGCACAGCAGGAAGGGGTCATTACGCATAAGTCTGGAGTCTTGTATAAGGTTTTACAAGAAGGTACCGGTGAATGTACTCCTAATCTTCGTAGCATTGTGACCGTACATTACAAAGGAACTTTGATAGATGGTCGCGAATTCGATAATTCATGGAAGAATAGTTATCCTGAAGCTCTGCGTTTGGTAGATGTCATCGATGGGTGGCAGATTGTATTGCAGATGATGCATGTAGGTGATCGTTGGATGGTATATATACCGGCAAAATATGGTTATGGTGACCGTGCTTCTGGACCTATTCCTGCTAATTCAACTTTGATTTTCGAAATCGAATTGTTTGGAATATCTTAAGAGTAGACTCTTCTTCTCTTTTTATGATATGCATATGGGGTAAAGCTGTTTGACCCTATATGCATATTTTTTTAGTATGGCTGTGCTTTATGTTAAGGCATCGTAAATGCGATGTGAATTTCTTTGGGATACTTCATGAAGGAGGCAAAATATAGTCTTTGGTCTTGTATACGTTGAGGCTGAAAGATGTAGTGGATAGAATTGCATTGTCGGTTCTTTTTTATTATCGATTTCACTAAAAAATACTTGCTTTATTAATATCTTTTTACGAATATTGTACTCAATATAGCTTGATTGTGGATAGGAACAACAGCCTGTCTTCGAGGCTTCTCACTCATTATTAATTTAAATTTAACTTCTATTCTATGTTATTGAACTTCCCCTTTAGACGTACCGTCTATTTCCACGTGAACGGAGGAATGCTTTTGATTTTTACGGCTCTTTTAGCGTTGGTTATTGCCAATTCTCCTTGGAGTGAAGCTTATCAAGCCTTTTGGCAGCATGAAATCGTGTTGCAAATAGGTAGTTTTAATGTCTTTAATCATGGAGGGCACCCCATTTCATTGATGGGATTTATCAATGATGCCTTGATGACTATTTTCTTCTTTTCTGTGGGACTGGAAATTAAGCGTGAAATCTTGGTTGGGGAATTGTCCAGCTTTCGTAAGGCATTGCTTCCGATAATAGCAGCTTGCGGTGGTATGATATTTCCTGTTGTCATTTATTATTTTCTAACAAAAGGTACGAATGCAGAAGCAGGATTGGCTATTCCTATGGCAACAGACATTGCTTTTTCTTTAGGTGTCTTAAGCCTTTTCGGAAAACGTGTCCCGTTATCTTTGAAAATCTTTTTGACTGCTTTTGCTGTGGTAGACGATATTGGCGGCGTTTTGGTGATCGCTCTTTTCTATACTTCTCATTTAGACACTACTTTCTTGTTGTATTCTGCTGCTTTGCTTATCATGTTGTTGATGTGCAACATGCGTAATGTGTATAGCAGGTGGGTTTACATTTTCGGTGGAATCGTGATGTGGTATTTATTCATGCAGAGTGGAATTCATGCCACAATTGCTGGAGTGGTGGTTGCCTTTACGGTTCCTGCCAAACCTCGTCAGCAAATAGGTGTTTATGTGCAACGAATCAGAGAGTGTATCGATACGTTTCCTGATGATGGCAGAAAGAAAATGATTTTGAATCATGAACAGATTAGTGCGTTGCAGAATATCAAGTCGTCCTCGGAGCATGCGGTCTCACCTTTACAATTTATGGAGGGTATGTTGAATCGTCCGGTTAATTATTTCATCATGCCGCTTTTCGCTTTTGCTAATGCAGGAGTTGTATTGGCAGGTGAAGGAGGAAACATAGAAATAGGAAACTTGACATGGGCGGTGGCTTTGGGATTGCTGTTTGGAAAGTTTATCGGTATTTATCTGTTTACATGGTTGGTCGTCAAGTTGCGATTGGCTTGTTTGGGAGATGGTATGACCTGGACCAATTTGACAGGAATCTGTTTGTTGGGAGGCATTGGCTTTACCGTATCACTGTTCATTGCTAATTTATCTTTTGGGAATGACGTCGTTTTGTTGAACCAAGCAAAGATGGGTGTATTGTTAGGAACACTTCTTGCTGGAATCTTGGGATATATTGTACTTTCTTTAACATTGAAAGGAGAAATTCCGGGTGAAGCGTCGTATGAACCTTGATGAATAGGATTTTTTGTTTCATGCAATTCTGCGTTTTGCTATCTTATTGTGTATTTTTTATTGCTTCTTTGGGTATTTATTTCAAGTAAACTATTCATTTGATATAATAATAAGGTATTCGAAAATGAAATAGAATAAAGTGAATGGTGAAAATATGAAATAGATTGATTTGATTATCAAATAATTAGAAATAATGTAAAGAAAAAAGTGAAAAATAGTAGGGGAAAAGCTTGCAGTTATCATAAAAGTGCGTACCTTTGCAACCGCTTTCGAGAGGGAAACGCGATAAAGATGAAATTCTGATGAAAGGATAAGCGACAGAAGTTACTTCATTTGCTGCACTGAGTATCTGACCTTACT
>JAHHQU010000104.1 GCA_020026225.1 Phocaeicola sp.
TGTGTCCTCCTGCTTCCGGGTAATGAACCACGACTTTGATGTTTCGTTTCATTGCAGAAGCGCATCTCGACCAGAACTTGCCGATATAAGGAGTCTTCTTTCTTTCCCGACTTTGAAATGTAGCTTGTGTCGAAGGCTATGGCTTTTCTATTGCCTGTGAAAAGCCTGCTGATTATAGAATCGTTGAACGCAAACCTGTCGAAAGTTTCATTCTCAAAAAGGTTACGGTATGTCAGTTCCGAAAATCGTCCATACCTGCCCAATTGGAGGAAGTTTATACGAACAGGGATAGCCATAAATAATTTCATTGCATCCATGAACGTTTTTCAAAAGGTTTTGTATATCTACGACTGATTTGATATTCGACAGGCACTCAGATTGGTATTGCATAAGGAGAGTTTCTTTAGTCATAATTTGATGTATGGTTAACTTCTATTTTACTAAAAAAAATAACGAGTTATACAATGCTTTTCACCGTTGTTTTTCAGTAGATTGATTCTCTTTTTCAGCGCATTTCTTCATGCTTAACCATTCGTTTTTGCCAACATTTCAATGACCTCTTTAGTGCTTTCGAACCTGCTTTTGCCGGTTCTATTGTTTAACTTTTTATTTTTCGGTAAAATTTTACCGAAGTATTGTTTTTACGTATGAAAAAGATTTTTTTTACTTTCTTTATATGTACACTATTTTCGCTTCTTTCCTGTGAGTCATCAACACCAGATGGACTTTGGGATCCGATGAGATGGAAAACGAGTGTTCAGATAAACAAAGATAGGAATAAGTGCAAGTACATAAACGTTCCTGCCGAAGGAGGTACCTATGTATTCCACTGTAAGAATTACAGTGACTTCTGGATAAGTGATATAGGTGTAAATGGCAGAGATGTCTTTAATCATATGGATGATTTTAAGACATGCAAAGGAGATTGGGGTAGTGTAGAATGTAAATCAAATATTCTTACAGTTATCATATCGCCAAAATATATAGAGAAAAGTGATACTATAATTGTAGGCGTAACAGCAGGAGATATATTCGACAGCTTTTTATTCAAAAGGGAATTATAAGATAAGGATATATCGTATTGACCTGATTTTTTATATAACAGTTTAAGGAGCCATATATACTTTACGAATATCGTATGACTCCTTATTTTTTTTGATTTGCTTTAGGATTAAAAGCTAACTAGTCGTCTCTTAATAATGTTTTATCTGTTAATCTTCAGCATATTAATCTATAAAAATCTTTGATAAATCTGCAAGTTTTAGTACCTTTAGGTCAAGAAACTTGCAGATTTTATGATTAAAAAGACGAATAATACCCCATCATTATTCAGCAACCTGACAGACATATTGAATCAATCGCACCCACTTCCACTTTATTTGTTGGCAGACAAAATAGATTGGGGAAAAATTGAAACAGCTTTTCAACCTTTGTATTGTCAGGTTAAGAACAAAACAAAAATTTGAATACATCGAATTTGGATGTGTATGTTGGTCGGAAAAGCACGTTTGAGATTTCCTCAAGAACATACTTGACCAATGACTTAGCCCTTCGCCCATGCTTCAGATTTTTTATCGGTTTAACGTATATATCTTTATGTTCACCAACGAGATACGCCCTCTTTCACGCAGGAGTGTGTCCTTGATGTTGAATCCTGAAGATTTCATGGCACGGAATGCCGTTTCAATCTCCCAGCGTTTCTTATAGGTCGCTACTCCATCTTCAGGTCGGTTGAAACAGAACAGAATCTGAAGTTCCGGTATCCCATCGGAGTTCTTGATTCGACTTCCAGCGAGATAGACATACTGCCCTCTATGCAAAAAGAGCTTGTAGTAGAATTTTTCCTGTCCGACTTTAAGGGAATTGAAGAGCCACCACGCGCTGATTCTTTTTCCTGTGGAGGGCTTGACAACCCCAATATCCTGCCGGATACGGATATAGTATCGAATCCTGTTGTCGTTAAGCCGGACAATCCACTCCTTGCCGATAAACTCGCTGTCGGATACAAGGCAGTTGATGCAGCCATGTCCAAAAGGCTGAACAGCAATGGAAAGGCAATGCCTTTGTAGGTGATGCCGAGGGTGAGTATATTGAAATTGAACTCTCCGAACTTCCAGTTGGTGCGGTCCATACTCAGAACTAAATCATCCTTAATAGGAAGCAATGAGAAGAGCATCCTTGCTACCTGATCAAGGTCCAAGGCATAGTTGGCGATGAATTGCAGAATGCGACGCAGATTGGAATCACGCTCAACCGACGTGGGCATTGCCGAAGCCTGTTTGTGAAGGCTTACAATCTGCACCATACAAAGTGCGTGGAGCATATAAGCCGTAAGCTTAATGCGGGATAGATTCTTCGAATTTCCAAAAAATTCTTGCTTTATCGGGAGGATTTGGTTAACTTTGACCAACTCCTTGGAATCAGTAGTCTTCATCGAAAAAGCAGCGAACTTTTCTTTAAAATTTCTGATTTTCAAGGATTTTATAAAAAGAATCTATTAATAATTAGATATTTAACAATAGAATTCTATTTTTTACCATCTACTAAAATATGAAAATATTAACAATCGAAGATGAACCTTCATTGAGGGAACTAATCCAGCGTTCACTCGAAAAGGAACGCTATGTGGTGGAAAATGCCACAGACCTCCAGTCTGGATTACGCAAGATAGAGGACTACGATTATGACTGTATCTTGCTGGACATTATGTTGCCTGACGGCAATGGACTGAACGTATTGGAGCAACTGAAGAAGATGCGTAAACGGGATAATGTAATCATCATTTCAGCCAAGGATTCCTTGGATGACAAAATCCAGGGACTGGAATTGGGAGCTGATGACTATCTGCCAAAACCTTTTCATCTGGCCGAATTAAATGCTCGTATCAAAAGTGTAATCCGACGTCAGTACCACGACGGAGAAATGGATATACGTCTGGCCAACATACGTATTCTTCCTGATACATTCCAGGTTTTTGTAGATGACAAGGAAATGGAATTAAACCGCAAAGAATATAATATTCTTCTCTACTTTGCCAACCGTCCTGGGCGACTTGTAAACAAAAACACGCTTGCAGAATCGGTGTGGGGAGATCATATTGACCAAGTAGACAATTTTGATTTCATCTATGCGCAAATCAAGAACTTGAGAAGAAAACTTAAAGAAGCCGGTGCCTTGGCAGAACTGAAGGCTGTATATGGATTTGGCTACAAAATGACTGTTGAATAAAAATTCTGTCTCCATGAAACTGATATACCGTTTCGTAATCCGTATCGCACTCATACTGACAGTTGTTCTTGGAGCATGGGCGATGTTTTTTTATATAGCCGTGATAGACGAAGTGAACGACGAAGTAGATGACTCTCTTGAGGATTACTCGGAAACCATCATTATCCGTGCCCTGGCCGGTGAAGAGTTGCCTTCCATAAACAATGGATCAAACAATCAATACTATCTTAAAAAAGTAAGTAAAGAGTACACTGATGAACGTGAAGTTATCTGCTACAAAGACTCCATGGTCTATATTGCGGAGAAAGAAGAGACTGAACCGGCACGTATACTGATTACTTTATTCAAAGATGACAAAGGGCAATATTACGAACTTTCTGTATCAACACCGACAATCGAGAAAGACGACTTGAAAAATGCCATACTGGGATGGATTATTTTTCTGTACATCGTCCTGCTGCTCACCATTCTGATTGTTTGCATCTGGGTATTTCACCGCAGCATGAAGCCTCTTTACAATCTGCTGGATTGGTTAGACACCTACAGGATAGGTCATTCGAATCGTCCTTTGAAGAATGAAACGCAAATTACAGAGTTCAGGAAACTGAACGAGGCAGCCATCCGCAACGCAGAACGAAGCGAGCACTTCCTTGAACAGCAAAAGCAATTCATCGGCAATGCCTCACACGAGATGCAAACACCGTTGGCCATCTGCCGGAATCGCCTGGAAATGCTGATGGAAGACGACTCCTTGTCTGAATCACAGTTGGAAGAATTGATCAAAACACACCAGACCCTGGAGCATATCTCCAAACTCAATAAATCGCTGCTGTTACTATCCAAAATAGATAATGGACAATTTTCCGATACTCGAATGGTGGAGTTCAACAGCATGCTCAAGCGATATATAGAAGATTACAAGGAAGTATACGGCTATCGGGAAATAGAACTGACACTGCATGAACAAGGAATATTTCGGATGGAGATGAATGAGTCGCTGAGTGTAGCCTTGATAACAAATCTGCTCAAAAATACGTTTGTACACAATGTAGATGGTGGACATATCCAGATTGAAATAACTGGTCATAGTATGACTTTCAGAAATAGTGGCACAGGACGCACCTTGGATGCAACCCATATCTTTGAACGGTTCTATCAGGGAAGCAAAAAGGAAGGTTCGACCGGATTGGGACTTGCCATAGCTGACTCCATCTGCAAATTACAGAATCTCACACTCAGGTATTATTTTGAGAAAAATGAACACTGCTTCGAATTGCAGAAGAACAATTTAACCACAGATTTCGCAGATTAATATCGAATGAATTCATTCCATTGAAAGCTCGGCAATATTCATCGGTTTAAATTTGCATAATACGAATTCTCGGCATACTGTCTGTATAGATTATATTTTTGAACTTATAGCTTTAAGAATTCTCGTTTGGCTTTAAATGTTGTGTAATGATGTTGTATAAGTTCAATTGGATGAACAAGAGCTACTGAACTTATATTTACCTAATTTCCACAAGGTGATGCAAAATTCATGTCACAAATGATTTCTGGCGAATTTCTCCTTTCTTTACATCTTTACAGATTTCATTTGTGTCATGAGTGTTTGTAATAATCATTTAAGCATATCCCCTCCCTTATCCCACGAAGCGACTTGAGGTAATACGCTATAACAACCACTGAAGATCAGGGATTAGTCGTAGCCCGTATTGAAGACCCTTGCATAAGCAAAATTTTCAGTGTAGATATTGAGTCTGTAGGTTCCGGATGT
>JAHHQU010000010.1 GCA_020026225.1 Phocaeicola sp.
GTTTTTTGGAGAATAACAAGGATTATAGAGATTATTTTAAATGAAAGAGCCGTGACCTCCTATAGACATTATCCTAATTTATAGCTATAGATCATTTTCTACGTTTCTCACACCACCACCTCCTTGATAAAACACTCCGAACCCATACAAATAGAAAGAAAATTCATGCTTCACAAGTGCCCTTCACGCACTTAAAAATTCATGGCACATGCACTTTTCAAAAGAGAGAAGCAGATAAAAAAAACGACTATTCCAATCAAAGAGTCTATATAAATCTGCATAAAAATACAGTCTATACAAAAAACAAGAATAGCCACCTAATGACCATATTCCAAAGATACGATCATAGGCAGCTACTTCTATCGAACGGATTGAATGTCATCATTAAGATTGGAACTTAGCAAAGATTCAAGCCGCTCATAGGGTCCTAACAATCATCCTGGACGAGTAGACCCAACGGCTGTTCCTTTTCATTCCAATTGCACAAATATAAGCAGTAAGCACATCATATACCCTATAAAAAACAGGGTTACTGTTCGGAAATGCACTTTTTTAAGCTTTTTTGAACATATTTTCTGCTAAACAAAGAATCTTATAAGCCAACTTCACCAAGTGAACAAATTTTGTTAACTTGGCATTCGTATGGAATCTCTAATAACAGAAGTACAAATTACCTTTATCGTATTAACGGATCTAATGACATTAATACTTGCATTTTCTCTTCCACGACACGGTAGCGTAGGAAAGACGACTGAATATGCACGTAAATTGTTAACTATAGGTACCGCATTAATAACTATACATTTCATCATACAATACACCCAACATAAATTCTCATTACCATTGCCCGAAATAAGAACTGCCATAAACCAGCTCTTTGGTATTCCTACCAGCTTCTGTTTTAACATGTCCACTTTATATATACAGCGACAAGGAAACATCCGCAAGCATGAATGGCTCATAATCCCCATATTGTATGCTTTAGCCGTACTGACTATTCTCATTGCCTCTACGGTATTATATAGTACGACCTCCATTCATACGGCCATAATCATAAATGCCGTATTTTATACGACAAGCCTCGTCTTTAGCAATATCTTAGAGATCAAAGAATATTTTCGAATCAGAACTGCTATCAAAAATCAAGACTTCACCCTCGAATCGTTCAATAAATGGACGCAGTGGAGCTTGCTGATCATTATCCTTGCAGGTATCGGTATGCCTTACATGACCTTCAATAAAAACCTGTTTTATAGATCTATGTACGGAATCTTTTCCATTGCTGCAACCTTCTTTTTTATATTCAGTTTTATCGGGTACTACTTAAACGGCAATTCTATTCGTATTCCTTCCACGGGCAAGAAGTCCGAAAAGAGCAATGATGAAAGGAATCATCTAAATGAGGCCAAGACCAAACGAATCGAAAGTGCCATCCAAGAGTTGATACAATCAAAGTTTTATCTACAGGCCGGCATCACTCTAAAAGATGTAGCAGACCAATTAGGTATATCACGAAATACATTTAATGCTTATCTACAGCAAACCGAATACAAAAAGTTCAATAATTGGCTCATGCAACTCAGATTGGAAGAAGCCAAGAAGATGCTGCTTGCCCATCCTGATTGGAGCAATGAAACAATTGCCCATGAATGCGGTTTCAGTAACAGAGCTTACTTTCAAAGTCAATTCAGTGAGCATGTTGGCATGAGTCCTTTTGAAATGGATTAAAGAACACCAAGAAACTGAATAGGCAATACGATAAATCATCACTTAAAGAATCGGACTTTTTTCCAATGATATTCCCTCCTACTCTGCAGAAGGTCTATTAAGAAGCTTAATCCAGAACTCCTATTGACATCAAACGAATCCAACAGGCTGTCGGTAAAAGAGATATAAAGAGGTATTTCATTCCTTTGCTACTTTTCTTTTTACCACTTCTATAATTCCTTGAAGTTCAACTTTTACTACACTACAATAAAACCCACCTTTTCTACCTTGTCGAAATAAGACATATTCTTTTAAAAGAGAAATAGAGGAGTCTTATTTGCTAAACAAAGCACATGCTATCAGGACATAAAAGACAACAAAAGACACATCAAACAAATTCTTACAAGGAGAGCAGCACAAGAATAAGCACAAAAAGATTCAAATGGTAGCTACTAAGGCAAGAAAGAAGCATTATATTTGCTCAAAATACATAAAAAAACTATATTTGCTACTATTATCATCGCATATAACAAAATATGACACGAAGCAAAATTCTTCAAAACGTACCCACAGACATCGAAATGCTGGGAGGAATTGATTTAAAAGGCGAATTCTCTAAACTATTCAAGAAGCCCGAACAAGTTCCCGGATGCGTTTTCCTTTTATGCGTACGTGGAAAGTGTAATATAAACTTGAATCTTAAACGATATGAACTTGTCAAGGGTTCATTGGCCATGATTTATCCTGAAGTGTTTTTTCAAATCATCGATCAGACACCCGACTGCCGATTCTTTTTCGTGGCTTTTTCTTCCCAACTGATTCATGATGCTCGCATCTTTCCTTATACAATAGAATTTACACCTTATATTTTCCAACAGCCGATACTAAATTTGCCCCCCAAGCCTTTCAGACTATTCAAGGACAGCCTGCTGCTCTTCATCAGAATGGGACATACTTCACGCCGGTTGGTCAACAGGGCACAGGCTACCATCTCTTTCATCCAGATTGTATTGGGATTGAACAGTCTCTTCAAAATCGGTCGTCATGTAACCAATACCAACAATCGAAAAGATGAAATGGTAAGAGAACTGATACGGCTGGTGGTTACCCATTACAAGGAGCAACGCTCCATCGCTTTCTATGCCGATCAATTGCATGTATCTCCGCAACATTTGAGCACCACCATCAAGCAAATTACAGGAAAGACTCTGACTGACATCATCTCTACCTTTATTATATATGATGCTAAGGCCAAATTGTGTTCTACCGAACTGAACGTTCAAGAAATTGCCTACTCGCTGAATTTCAGGGATATTTCTTTCTTTGGAAAATATTTCAAGCGCTATACCGGCATGTCGCCCAAACAATATAGAAAAATAGAAAAACGATAAAAAGTTATCGCTTCCCATCCAACCAAAATAAAAAAACATCAGCCGCATACCAAAAGAAAAAACTTTTGCTATGCGGCTGATGCCTTTTCTATGACCCGAGTCGTCCGACTTAGTCTTTTATCTCCTCAATCGGAGTCACATCGGTAATATTCTTTTCTTCTTCTTTGATTCTTTTACTGAACTGTACCAACCGAATAAGATCAGACAAACCATAAACGATAGCCGATACTCCCAAAATAATAAAAGGAATAGTAGCCACTTCAAAAGGATTGAACAAGACCGTAATACCCGCAGCCAATATCAGAACAGGAATAATGAAAAAGCCGAACGGAACATGTGAATAAGCTCTCAGTGACATGAAGTTCATTATCTGCAACAATCCGCCAAAAACGAGCAGCACACCCAATACATACATTAATATATTAATGAAGAACGAAGGCATAATCATCAACCAGAAACCAAAGAGTGCACTTCCTAAAGCTATCACGGGAAATTCCACATGAATACCCGCAGCTTCCTGCTTATTTGCCGTCATCAGATACGATACGATACCGAAGATTCCTGGAAGCATGAACAATGCACCGATTGTTATCACCAGATAATTGATGGCTACATCGGGCCATACTACCAAAAGCACACCTATTATCAGCGCACAAATACTGCTTAAAGCAGCATAATTGATTGATTTCATCATTTTTTATCAAGTTTTATTTACTAAAATAGCTCTTTTTAAGATTAAAAACAAATCCAATCGCTTTTTTCCTTCTGCAAGATGTTAAAATATGAAAACGAAAAGCCGCTTGCATGAAGGTAAATTTCCTCATACAAGCGGCTTCGTATAGATTCTATCGGCTCAATCAGCAGACTTCTACTTTCTCAGCCAATGATTTACATTTGTCGCGCAAAGCATCCAGATCACCGTCAACCTTATCGTAGCAAACTACTACTCCCATTCTTCGGTTCACCTTAGTAAACGGCTTGCCGAAAATACGAAGGTATGTATTAGGTTGTGAACAAACCAGTTCGGCTCCCTTGTATTCTGGGGCACGTTCGCTCGCTATAGGAGAAAGGATGACTGCACTCGCTCCGATGTGTTCTTGAACAATGCCAGGGATAGGCAAACCTAAAATGGCACATGCATGAAGTTCGAATTCATTCAAATTTTGGGTATTGGCCAAAGTAACCATACCAGTATCGTGCGGACGAGGTGACAATTCTGAGAAATAAACTCCATTTTCATGGCTCAGGAAAAATTCCACTCCCCAAATACCACTTCCTGTCAAGGCTTCTGTTACCTTAGCAGCCATACGCTGGGCTTCCGCCAAATGTTCAGGAGCGATATGAGCAGGCTGGAAGCTTTCTCGGTAATCCCCACCCTTCTGTACGTGTCCGATAGGAGGACAGAATAAAGTAGGTCCATTCTTCTGAGTGACGGTCAGCAAGGTGATCTCACTATCAAAGTGAATGAATTCTTCTACAATCAATTCCTTGATGTCGCCACGGCTTCCATTACAACCATACTCCCATGCATGAGGCAGGTCCTCACGGGTCTTGACCAAAGACTGTCCTTTACCAGAGGAAGACATCAACGGTTTGACTACGCATGGGAAACCGATTTTCTCAGCAGCTTCCTTCAATTCATCCAGCGACTTCGCATAATAATATTTAGCAGTCTTCAAGCCTAATTCTTTGGCAGCCAAATCACGGATTGCCTTACGGTTCATCGTAATATTCACGGCACGAGCACTCGGAACGACTTGAATACCTTCTTTTTCCAAATGATACAATCTTTCAGTACGAATAGCTTCAATCTCAGGAACAATGATATCTGGATGATGCTTCTCAATCACCCTGTCCAAAGCTTCACCATCAAGCATACTGAATACTTCATATTCATCGGCAACTTGCATAGCCGGAGCCTTTTCATAAGAATCACATGCAATAACATATTGTCCCAAGCGTTTGGCAGCAATTACAAATTCCTTACCTAACTCGCCAGAGCCAAGCAAAAGTATTTTCTTAATCATATCTGTAAGTTTAAATCTTTCTATTACGCAAAGATAATATATATTTAGAGTTTTACATTATCTGCAAGCAGAATAAAATAAATGGAACGCCTGAAATGAAACATTATTCCGTCAAACCGAGGACAGAAACGACAAGAATCAACTGGAAATTCCAATTAACCTTAAACGATTTCTGTCCTTGCCTGCCTAACGGCAAGCACTTGCATTCCCAGACCTTACCCTACGGAAAAAGGAATCAGAGGACAAACAAGAAATGGAAGAAGAAGAACGATCCTATTATTACAGATACTCCCCATAATACGATAAGTCCCACTTTCACTCCTTTGGACATAGGCTTCCAAGTTCCAAGACTTTGAAAAATGAGCTGCATGACCCCTATCAAAGGAATTCCTGCCAACAAGATGACGCTCAAGATAAAGAAAAAGAAAGATACAGGGTAAGAAGTTACCGTATCCCACTCTATATAAGGTAGCATCTCATAAAGAAAAGAAGGGACGTGTACAAGGAATCCGGCAGCAAACAACAAACATAGGAATAAGACGAGCATTCCACCAAACAAAACAGGAATGCAGCATATCAGCAGAAGAATCAGCATCATTTTCACAAACAACCCGACTACTCTAACTACCGCGTCAGCAATTTTCATGAGCGGTGAACGTTTCGTCTTTTCCTCATCTCCTTCTTGTTCCTGATTAAAACTATCGGTAACAGTTTTCCCTATATTTTCCATGTTAACCGCTTTTCCTTTCATCTTCAATCGTTCGGATGCCGTTTGAGCCGATGGCACTATAACCCAAGCAATCAAATAAGCAAACAAAATGGGGATAGCCATTTGGGATACCAAAGCAAACAAGATGACAATCAGACGAAGAACTACGACATCACATCCGAGAAAAGCAGCAAGCCCCGACAAGACACCACCTAAAACTCGATTCGACGGGTCACGGAAAAATTGCTTTTTAATACGCTCTTCCGGTTGGGATTCTGTTTCCTTCCGGGCCTGTTCCCCAGTCTCCTCCTGAGCTTCATCTGTATCTCCGTCCAATTCTTCCGGTTTTCCCATCCGAGCAATCACAGCTTCCACATCATTCACAGTAATTACCTGCTGGCCACCTTCCAAACATTCCGAAAACAGTTCACTGATACGCATTTCAATATCTCGTACTATTTCCTCAGCACCTGACTCGTTACGGAAATGATAGCGCAAATTATTCAAATAGTTGTCCAGAAGAACATAAGCATCTTCATCAATATGAAATACAGTTCCTCCAAGATTCACAGTCAAAGTCTTTTTCATAAATCTTTTGAAATTAGTCGTTTTTGTTTTAAATGATTCACTGTATCAGAGAGTTCGTCCCATGCCGATTCTAATTCCAGCAGAAACACCTCACCTGATTCGGTCAACCGATAATACTTTCGGGGAGGACCTTGCGTAGATTCAACCCATTCATAAGCCAACAATCCATCATTCTTCAATCGAGTCAGCAAAGGATAAAGTGTACCTTCTACCACAATCAGATGGGCTTCCTTGAGATTTTGAATAATGTTTGAGGCATAAGAGGCTTCCCGATGCAACAGCAACAAGATGCAATATTCCAGCATTCCTTTTCGCATCTGTGATTTTACATTGTCAACATTCATAATACCTGGTTTTATATCCTGGAGCAAATATAGGTATTATTATAGTATTATGTATTACATAGTACCTTATTTTTTATTAAAATACCGGGAATATTCTATAAATACGCCTCGCATGATGCGACTTTTGACCTCCCATGGTTCGATTCGAGAAGAAATATCGTATTTTTGCAATCCAACTTCAAACTCAGAAAAGACAGATGAATCATTCTATCAGAAAGGCACGACCCGAAGATTTGGACCGCCTCATGGAAATTTTTGAATACGCTCGAGCATACATGGCAAAGACAGGAAACCCCAACCAATGGATTAATGGCTATCCACAAAAAGAATTGGTAGAAAGAGAGATCCTTCAAGGTCATTGCTTTGTGTACACGAACAGCGAAGGGAAAGTAACAGCTACCTTTTGTTTCATAGCCGGTCCTGACCCTACTTATTCAAAAATAGAAGAAGGCAAATGGCCGTCAGACCGTCCCTACTATGTCATACATCGGCTCGCTTCAGACGGTTCATGCAAAGGAATTGCTAGAATTTGCATAGACTGGTGTTTCTCTCAAGCCGACTGTCTCCGAGCTGACACACACGCCGACAACCAGATTATGCAGCATTTACTAGAATCGAATGGCTTTATACGATGCGGCATCATCTATGTAGCAAATGGGACCCAACGGATTGCCTTTCAAAAAGGATAACAAAAAGATTCAAATCAGACATCGAATGAATGCTTGAAACAAGATTCCAGATCAAGCAATTTCCGTTTCATTTCAAGTCCTCCCGCATATCCTGTCAGCGAACGGTCGCTCCCCACAACCCGATGACAAGGAATCACGATCAGCAGCGGATTCGTATGAATGGCACGCCCCACAGCTCTACAAGCCGTACTTTTTCCAATAGCCTCTGCTATTTGCTTGTACGTGCGGGTTTCGCCATAAGGTATTTCCATCAAAGCCCTCCAAACGGCTTCCGAAAAAGGAGTACCACCAAAAAGAAACGGCAGACTAAAAGCCTGCCGTTGTCCTTTCAAATAAGCATTCACCTGCGTATAAGCTTCGCGTAAGACCGAAGTTTCTCCCAACTCACCTTCGCCAGCTACTCTTCCCGCAACAATACCTACCAAAAAACCATTCTTCTCAAAGAAGGTCAATTCACCGACCGGTGTTTCATAGGTATAATAAAGGGACATAAACAGTTGGAATGCTATTGATTATTGTTCTTTTCTGTGATTATTCCCAAACCAAGTAAGCAGAAACCAACCAATGGTTCAATTCATCACCGTTAACCGGCTGAGCTTTTGGAATATCAATTGTAAAGGTGTGCTGTCCTGCTTTCAAGTCACCCAATTCTACAGTTTCAGGGAACACGTCGCTACCCGGACACCAGTTAGAACGAGACAAGTCGGAAGAAGCCAAAGGTTCTTCAACTTGCTTTTCACGATAACCGGTATCGCTGATGTAAGAAGCCAGACGTTTGATCAACCACACACCTGTAGCAGGATTGAAACGACGGAATGAAGCACAGTCGTCACGCCAAGGAAGGAAGCTGTACACTTCTTTTCCATCGATAGAAAGAATGTTCTGGTTCGGAGTGAACTCATCACCGCCGCTGTGACCTCCATGACCTGTTACAATATACTTCAACTGTACGTTTTTAGCATCAACAGGCAAAGTAAAATCAGCGATCAATGGTCTGCGAGAGAAGATGTCTGGATATTCCTGACCGATATAGTACACGGTATTCACCAAAGGAGTGATCTGACGCTTAGGCATAACATCGCAAGTGATTTCACTTTCCTTGACATCCAGTTCTACATTTGCCAAATAACCTTCAGGAGTCCAAGTATCAATGAAGATACCTACGTAAGCTTCATTTTCAAGCATAGGATACAAATGAGTGATATCCTGCTGCCATACTACGCATTTTTCCCATTTCGGAATATAAACAGGACGACGCTTTGCACTCAACTTATCGTTGTTTGAGCTAAAATGACCGACACCAAACGGAGTCATAAAACGAAGCAACTCTACTGTAGGAAGATAATCCTTACCTTCTACAACACCGAGCAACTTTTCAACCTTTGTGCTGTCTACTTCTGGGAACTTTGCTTTTCCCTGAGCGATGGTCAGCAAATTGACTGCTGATTTAGGCAAGACAAAAACAGAACCCGACTTGTCCCAACGGTCACCGTTAGAAGCCACCTGCACATTGATATTAATTTTGACGTTACGTTCATACTTAGGAAGAGTGACCTTCTTTAAAAGAATACGGCCGTTTACCAAACGAATCACTCCGTTGGAATCAGCTTCATTGAAGTTCTTGAGAGAATCCGGTCTGAAGCGGATATGCTCATTTTCAAAAACCGTTACTTTACAATCACCCTGAGCAGGCAATTCCTTGTGTCCACAAGAACATTGGAAAGCCGCTACAACGCCCACCGCGAATAGAACGAAAGATTTCTTAAACATTTTCTTTAATGACTTTTAAATTATAATTGATAGTTATTGATAAATCTGCTACATAAAAAAGCGGTCATTCCAAAATGGCAGATAACACTCGGTTGCTATTTTGGAACGACCGTTTCCCAAAGGAGAAATATTATTGATGTTGTTCTCTCAACAAATCATTCACTGTCTTAACCGGATTGAAAGTACTCAATGGAACTTCTACGAATACAGTGCTCCAATCGCTCATTGAACCGTTCCACAAACCTGGAAGTTCAAGTGCTTTCAAGTCCTTGCCACCTTTCGACTTATATGAGATAAAGCCAGTAGCCTTATCCACGAAGTCAACCAAGTTGAATTTCTTTCCTTTATAATCTCGTACCGCACAAACCAAGTCAACAGGATTGAAGTGAGTACCCTTTTCAAACATGGCTTTCTTTTCAGGGTCTTTCATGTCAATCTGAGAACTTTCCAAAATCTGAAGTGAAATGGTTCCATCTGGGTTGTAAGCCAAGAACGGACCACCACCCGGTTCGCCCACGTTTTTAACCATACCGCAAACACGCATCGGTCGGTTCAACTTCTTACGCAAGTAAATCACCAATTCTGCATCTTCCAGGTTAGCGATGTCTTCCTTACGGCAACGCAAGTCGTTTTCTACGAAGCGAGTGATTTCTTCCAACTGTTCTACAGTATATTTGCCACCGTCCAACAATTCCAAGTATTCGAAAGCCTTCTTCTGAAGGGTTACCAAAACACCTGCCAACAGTTTCTTATAAGTTACGGTATCACCTTTCAAGCGGTCTGGAACCACGTTATCAATATTCTTGATGAATACGACATCAGCATCCAAATCATTCAAGTTTTCAATCAAAGCGCCATGACCTCCCGGACGGAACAACAATTTACCGTCTACACGGAATGGATTGTTTTCCATATCAGCGGCAAGTGTATCTGTACTTGGCTTCTGTTCTGAGAAACTGACATTGTATTTAATGCCGAATTTGGCTGCATATTCTGCCACCTTAACGTCAACCAACTTTTGGAACAATTCACGGTGTTCAGTAGAAACGGTAAAGTGCACATTCACTTCTCCACTCTTGCCTGCAGCATAAAGAGCGCCTTCTACCAAATGTTCTTCCAATGGTGTACGTACACCATCTTCATAACGATGGAACTTCAACAAGCCTTTTGGCAATGAACCGTAGTTCAAACCAGCTCCTTCCAATAAGTTAGAAACGACAGCCTTGAAATTCTTGGCAGCTACCAATTCATCAATGGTCTTGCCTGTATTATCCAAACATGCAGCGTTCAAATCATTATAGAAAGCGAAATCATGTACATGTTCAAAGAACTTCTTTTCAAAATCGGTAGACGGTTCATCGTAATCCGCACCCAAGAATTCAAACATATTCTTGAACATACGGCTGGCAGCTCCTGAAGCAGGAACAAACTTAACCACTTTCTTGTCGCCTTCCTTATAAGCATCCCAGGCTGCTAAATACGCTTTTTGCTCAGCTTCAGTTGCCGACAAAATTCCACCGTTTTCTATAGAAGCGGCAGCAGATAGTCGCAAAAATGGGAAACCCTTCTTAAAACTTGCCAACTGATCGGCGATTTTTTCTTCCGAAATGCCTTTCTTGGCCAACAATTCTCTATCTTCTTGTGTCAACATGTTATTGATTTTTTAAAGATTAATTCAAAAATTTATGGTTTGATGTCCAAAATTATAAAAAATACTGAAACTTACCGAATAAGAAACAGAAAAAAACTATCTTTACCCAAAAGAAAAAGAATATGCACATGGAAGAATCTCGTTTTTTTACTTCGGAAGAGCGTATTTTATTGTTTGACCTCTATAAAAAACTGCTCAAGCTGTCAAAAGACACTTTACAGAAAGACGACTGCAGAAAGCTGAAATCTCACTTGAAGAAAGTGGCGAATTCCGGAAGTTTTCCCCGCAACGCTTTTGGCATGAATCCAATCATCAAAGATATGCAAACGGCCATCATCGTGGCCGAAGAAATCGGCATGCGTCGTGCGTCGATTATCGGCATCATGCTTCATGAATCCGTCAAGAACCATATCTGTTCTTTGGAAGATGTACAGAAAGAATACGGAGAAGACGTTGCTGGAATCATCAAGGGATTGGTAAAAATCAATGAGCTTTATTCCAAGAGTCCGACTATTGAATCTGAAAATTTCCGCAACCTGCTCCTTTCTTTTGCGGAAGACATGCGCGTAATCTTAATTATGATTGCCGACCGTGTCAATCTGATGAGACAAATCAAAGACAATTCGAACAACGATGCCCGTCTTCTGATTTCCAACGAAGCTGCCCACCTTTATGCTCCCCTCGCCCACAAGCTGGGTCTGTATAAACTAAAGTCAGAACTGGAAGACCTGTCTCTTAAATACATGGAGCACGATGTATACTATCACATCAAGGACAAGTTGAATGCAACCAAGGCTGCACGCGACCAATACATTGAAGCGTTCATCGAACCGATACGCAAGAAGCTGGAAGCTGCCGGACTGAAATTCCACATGAAGGGACGTACCAAATCCATCCACTCCATCTATCAAAAGATGAAGAAACAAGGATGTCCATTCGAAGGAGTTTACGATTTGTTTGCCATTCGTGTCATCTTGGACTCTGCCTACGAGAAAGAGAAACAAGAGTGCTGGCAAGTATACTCCTTGATTACCGATATGTACCTGCCGAACCCCAAACGTCTCCGCGACTGGTTGTCTGTGCCTAAAAGCAATGGATACGAATCACTCCACATTACAGTCATGGGCCCGCAAGGCAAATGGGTAGAAGTTCAAATCCGTACCGAACGCATGGATGAGATTGCCGAGAAGGGATTGGCTGCACACTGGAGATACAAAGGCATTAAAGGTGAAACCGGCTTGGACGAATGGCTGAATACGATTCGAGAAACGCTGGAGAACACCGAATCCGACCGAGAGATGATGGACCAGTTCAAGCTGGACCTTTATAAAGATGAAGTGTTTGTCTTTACCCCGAAAGGTGATTTATACAAACTTCCTCAAGGATCTACCGTCTTGGATTTCGCCTTTTCCATCCATACCAATCTGGGATGCAAATGTACCGGAGCCAAAGTCAACGGCAAGAACGTACCTATCCGTCACCATCTGAACAGTGGCGACCAGGTGGAGATTCTAAGTTCACCTACTCAGTCCCCCAAACAAGATTGGCTGAATATCGTGACGACTTCCAAAGCCAGAAACAAAATTCGTTTGGCTTTGAAAGAAATTACGGCCCGCCAGACCGAATTTGCGAAGGAAACCTTAGAAAGAAAATTCAAGAACCGAAAAATAGGATACGAAGAAGCCATCCTGATGCGTCTGATACGCAAGTTAGGATTCAAGACCGTCACTGATTTCTATCAGAGCATAGCCGATGAAAGCATCGATGTCAATGAAATCATCGACCGCTACGTGGAAATGCAGAAAAAAGAATCAGAACAGAACGACGACATCGTATACCGCAGTGCGCAAGACTTCAGCATCCAACAATCCAGCGAGATACAGAAATCATTTAAAGATGATGTACTCGTTATCGGAAAAGACTTGAAAGGCATTGACTTCACACTCGCCAAATGCTGTAATCCGATTTACGGAGATGAAGTGTTCGGTTTCGTTACCATTTCGGGAGGAATCAAGATTCACCGTTGCGACTGTCCGAATGCCAAAGAAATGAGGACTCGTTTCCCTTACCGCATCGTACGGGCTCGCTGGGCAGGAAAAAGTCTCGGGAAACAATACCCTATTCCCCTGCGCATCATCGGACACGACGACATCGGTATCATTACGAACATTACTTCTATCATCAATAAAGAAGACAACATTTCGCTGCGTTCCATCGGAATTGATTCACACGACGGACTATTCTCGGGAATGCTGACAGTCATGGTAGACGATACCTCCAAACTGGAACAGCTGATTAAAAAGCTGCGTACAGTAAAAGGGGTAAAACAAGTGAGCAGAGGTTAAAATCCAGACTTTTTAAAGCACAAATTGTTAATTATTAAAAGAATCAACGCCAAGATATCTTATAAAAGACTACCTTTGTGCAAACAAAAAAATCAGAATCATTATGAAAAGATTTATATTTACAACATTTTTTGTACTGGCAGGCATCCTAACGGCATTGGCCGACGGTGCTGCAGAAATCAAGTTCGACAAGACCAAACACAACTTCGGCATGTTTTCTGAAAGCAGTCCCAAAGTCACCTGCACTTTCACATTTAAGAATGTAGGCGACGGTCCGCTGATTATCCATCAAGCCATCGCTTCATGTGGATGTACCGTACCACAATACCCGAAAGAACCGATCAAAGCCGGCGAATCCGGTGCAATAACGGTCACATACAATGGTTACGGACGATTTCCCGGCCGTTTCCGCAAGAGTATAACCATTCGCACCAACGGCAAAACAGAAATCACCCGCCTCATCATTGAAGGTGAAATGACTCCTGCCGCAGCCGACATCAAGTAAAACAAGAAACAGAGAAGAACGGTATAAAACCGTTATCTTTATTCGAAGCGAGCGTTCATTTATACAGAAATGAGCGCTCGCTTTGAATTTACAGGTTCCATACGCTTTCTAAATGAAGTATTTTTATTAGCTTTGGCAAGCCGAAACGATTTATTAATTAACAATCTAGTATAAAAACATGAATTCAGAACAAGAAAAGCAAACCGGTCTGCATGAAAATGCATTCCGTCCACTCAAACCGGGCGAGAAATATGAGCCACTCATGTCGCCCGACCGAAACTATCCAGAAGTAAACCTATGGTCAGTCAGTTGGGGAATCGTCATGGCTGTCATTTTCTCTGCAGCCGCAGCCTACCTCGGACTAAAAGTCGGTCAGGTTTTTGAAGCAGCAATCCCCATCGCCATCATTGCAGTAGGCGTATCCAGCGCCACCAAACGTAAAGGAGCATTGGGAGAGAATGTTATGATTCAATCCATCGGAGCCTGCTCCGGAGTCATCGTGGCCGGTGCCATCTTTACACTTCCAGCCCTGTACATTCTACAAGAGAAATATCCAGAAATGACGGTCAACTTCATGCAGAGGTTTATCAGTTCACTTCTCGGCGGTGTTTTAGGCATTCTTTTCTTGATTCCATTCCGCAAGTACTTCGTAAAAGACAAACACGGTGAATACCCCTTCCCTGAAGCAACAGCCAGTACACAGGTTCTTGTATCAGGAGAAAAAGGAGGCGACCAGGCGAAACCATTGTTAGTGGCCGGTGTCATCGGCGGTCTTTATGATTTTATCGTCGGTACATTCGGATGGTGGAACGAAAACTTCACAAGCCGAGTATGCGGTTGGGGAGAAACACTTGCCGACAAGTTCAAACTGGTCTTCAAGATCAACACCGGTGCAGCGGTCCTCGGTTTGGGCTATATCGTCGGTTTGAAATACGCAGCCATCATCTGTGCCGGTTCATTGGCCGTATGGCTCCTCATCGTTCCGGGCATCTCCCTCTTTTGGGGCGACCAAGTGCTGAATGCATGGAATCCGGAAATAACCACAGCCGTACAGGACATGTCACCGGAACTCATCTTTAAAGAATACGCAAAAAGTATCGGCATCGGCGGTATCGCTGTAGCAGGTATCATCGGTATCGTACGTTCATGGGGCATCATCAAGAGTGCAGTCAGCTTGGCTGCCAATGAAATGGGCGGTAAGAAAAGCGAAGAAAAAGTAGAACGTACCCAGAAGGATATTTCCATGAAGATTATAGCCTTCGGTTCTATCTTCACTTTATTACTGGTTCTGCTGTTCTTCTATTTTGACGTCATGCAAGGAAACGTACTTCATACCGTCGTTGCCCTATTGCTGGTAGCAGTCATTGCATTCCTCTTTACTACTGTAGCGGCAAATGCAATTGCCATTGTAGGTACGAACCCCGTATCAGGCATGACATTGATGACCTTGATTCTTGCTTCAGTCATCATGGTAGCCGTAGGTTTGAACGGTGCTTCAGGAATGGTTGCCGCACTGGTCATGGGTGGTGTAGTCTGCACCGCATTGGCCATGGCAGGAGGTTTCATTACCGACTTGAAGATTGGTTACTGGTTGGGAAGTACTCCTAAGAAACAAGAGACCTGGAAATTCCTCGGTACCTTGGTGTCATCGGCTACAGTAGGCGGCGTCATCATGGTTTTGAACGACTCTTACGGATTCACCAGCGGACAGTTGGCTGCTCCTCAAGCCAATGCTATGGCTGCCGTCATCGACCCTCTGATGAACGGTGTGGGCGCACCTTGGTTACTATATGGAATCGGAGGTGTATTAGCCCTTGTCCTCACTTATTTCAAAGTACCCGCTTTAGCATTCGCCTTAGGTATGTTCATTCCATTGGAACTCAACCTCCCACTGCTGGTAGGTGGAGCCATCAACTGGTATGTAACCACCCGCAGCCAAGATGAATCCGTCAATCAGCAACGCGGTGAAAAAGGTACCCTTTTGGCTTCCGGCTTCATTGCAGGCGGTGCCTTGATGGGCGTAGTCAGTGCCATCATGCGTTACTGCGACATCAACCTCATCAATGAATCCTGGTTAGCCAATCCAATGAGTGAAGTTGCTTCATTGGCAGCCTACCTCATCTTGATTGTTTATTTGGTTAAAGCCAGTATGTGCATTAAAAAGGCTTAAAGAATAAATAGCTCCCAATGAGAAATCCCCTAAAATCCGACTTGAAAGCGGTTTTTTAGGGGATTTTTTACAAATAATAACCGCCAACTATTTGTGAGACAAAAGAAAAGGCGTATATTTGCACCCGCTAATACGGGTTATTAGCATAATTCAAATCATTCATAATAAAAAATTATTTTAAGAAATGGCAACTAAAATCAGATTGCAGAGAAACGGACGCAAAAGCTATGCGTTCTATTCAATTGTCGTAGCTGACGAAAGAGCACCACGTGATGGTAAATTTACTGAAAAACTCGGTACTTACAACCCTAATACCGATCCTGCCACAGTAGATTTGAATTTTGAACGTGCATTGCACTGGGTAATGGTAGGTGCACAGCCTACAGATACTGTTCGCAACATTTTGTCTGGCGAAGGTGTTTACATGAAGAAACACTTGTTGGGCGGTGTAGCTAAAGGTGCATTCGACGAAGCACAGGCTGAAGCTAAATTCAACGCTTGGAAAGAAAACAAACAGTCAGGTTTGGACGCTTTGAGAGCAAAACAGGAAGAAGCTAAGAAAGCTGAAGCTAAAGCTCGTTTGGAAGCAGAACAGAAAGTAAACGAAGAAATCGCTAAGAAAGTAGCAGAAAAGAAAGCTGCTGAAGCTGCTGCAAAAGCTGAAGCTGAAGCTGCTGCTAACGCTGAAGCTCAGGCTGAAGAAGCTACAGAAGAAGCTCCTGCTGAAGCATAATTCTTTTTTACTTAATAAAAAGACTTTTATAAAGGATACATCCTCATGGATGTATCCTTTTTTTTGTGCCACTGCCTGCACGACTTGCATACCTGCCGATGCATCATGAAGTACGTAGCAGATTACAAAGGATTCGTCCTCTCTTTACCGGACACTCAATCCAGGCATCAAAAAAAGAAGGCATTCAAACACGTGCCAATTCACGGTTTGAATGCCTTCTTCTTATTCTCACTGTCTCATGAGGAGAATCCTCCCCATGAGACAGTATTTAAAGTTTCAAAATCAAAGTCCCCATGCTGATTTATCGAAAGCAGCTTCAACCTGATTTTCAATATCATCAGGCAAATTGTGGAAGAAATCAATTCCTGTCTTCTGTTCCAATTCATCAACTGAGATTGCATGCTTAGCATAGTTCTTATCTTTTCCATAATCTTTATGCTCCAACCAGAAAGCAATCGCCTTATATTTTCCTCCTTTCAAAGAAAGAACGGCCATAAAATAATATTTTGGAACAGGTACATTGTTACCAATGTATTGTTTGATCTGACCTTCACCGATAGTTCCTCCTTTGGCTACATACAATGTATCTTTGGTACTTTGAATATTGCCCCAAGACTGAACTTCACGTTCCAATTCCATCCAAATGCCACCATTAAATCCATTCTGAATCTGAGGACTCATATTCGACAACAAGAAAGTCTGGCGGTTGGCTTCTTTTGAATACTGACGGTCAGAAGAAGCGCACAAATGTCCGCGGCTAAATCCTGAGCCCTTATAATCCTGCAATGTAGTACGGTATTGTGCTGGGATCTTGGTATCTTCTTTGAAATCCTCATTACGACCTACATCCTTACTTCGAGTAGCAGCACTGAAAGTAAAGGCTACCCAACGAGAATGCTTCTTCTTGCAATCCCATTCATAGCTGTATGTCACCATTGTTTTTCCATTGAAATTTGTAGTGTGCGTCACGAACAAATTCATGTCTCCTCCCAACAACTTAGGAACTTCCAATCCACCAGCATAACCTGCAGGTCTTTCCGGTTCTGGAGTCGGGTCTACACTACCGCTTCCTTCCGCCTGATTCAAGCCGAAAGTCATGGTCTTACCGTCGACCAGCAAAGTAATGACAGTAGAGCGTTCTCCACCCGCATTCTTTTCCACCGTACCCATCAAGTCGGCACTTCCCTGTCCTGCATAACGCACGAACGAACACCAAGTATCCTTTACACTCACCTTCCATTCGCCAGCAGTACGGATTTTCAAGATAAAGCTCCCTTTATCAGCCGACAAAGGACCCTCAACATCCAATTTTCCCGGTTCTACTGAAGCACCATTATTTCCAGAATTTTCAATGACTCCTTCGGGAATGGCCTGTTCACTGCAAGAAACAAATCCTGCAGAGATCGCCATCCACAAAGCCATACCTATTAACAAAAACTTTCTATTCATATAATTTAGTTAAAAAGAAACAAATCAATCACTTATTTCACTTCCTTGATGAAATACACAATCGTTGGGAAATGGTCACTATACCCATTTGTCCATACACCTCCGGCATGAGTACGTTTCGGATAACCTTTATACTTGCCATCAGTCTGAAACATAAAATCTCTCTTGAAGATTTCATTCTTGTAAAAAGTCAACGTCTGTCGATCTTCCGACAACATGTTTCCTGTAAATACAATCTGATCGAACAAGTTCCATTTACCCCTGTACATCAAGGTTCCGTATCCCTTCTTCAAGGTATTCCACCATGGATTGAACAAATCGTGTTCTTCCACATCTTTGGCCTTACGCTTTGCACCCAAAGCCTCTGCCATACTCTTGTCCATAGGATCATCGTTCATGTCACCCATAATCACCACTTTCATGGCAGGGTCAACCTGAAGCAACGAATCCTTCAAGGCACGCACCTGTACCCCCGCTCTTTCTCTTGCAGGTGAAGCGGCACCACGAGAAGGCCAATGGTTTACGATAAATGTGATGCGATCGCCAGCCATCTCTCCAGAAGCAATCAAGAATCCACGAGTCTTATAGGTGGTGTCGGCAGGATTTTCAGGAATGTAAGGAGAAAGTTTGCTTGACGTCAACGTAAACATTTTCGGATTATAAAACAAGCCACAATCCACTCCTCTGCGGTCCTCTCCTTCATAATGTACAATTTCATATCCACGCTCTGCCAAGGCCGGCTGTTTGAGCAAATCTTCCAAAACTCTACGGTTCTCCACTTCCGATACACCTATCACCGCAGCCCCCATAGGAAGCTTGTCGGTAGCAAGCAGGCTCAGCACCTTGGACATGTTCTGCAACTTTGACTGATACTTCGCATCATCCCAACGGTTCTTCCCATCAGGAAGATATTCATAGTCATTTTTTCCTTCGTCATGAGTTGTATCAAAGAGGTTTTCCAGGTTATAGAACGCCACTCCATACAAAGCAAAACGCTTTTCTTGAGCAGATGCCCCCATCGACAGGATAGCCAGCAAAGCCAGCAATACACACTTTTTCATTACAATTGTATTAATTTTAAATTAAAATTAGTTATAGAGAACTTATTCTCCATACAAATATCTAAATTTTATCAATAACTTCACAATAAATACACCGTTTTCTTACCTTATTATAACATCTATCTCATTTTTTTTTCGTTTCTTTGTATTAAAGAAAGTTATATAAAGGATATTTAGACGGATTAATCACAAATTAATATAAAAAGTATGAAACAAAAGTTCAGACTTATGAGCGTACTTCTTTGTCTCACCCCTCCCTTGGCCATGTCGGCACAAGACAAGGTGAAAAAGAATGTACTTGAAGACAATGCAACTTTCACATTCACCGAATCGCAACTTGGAGAAGATGACGATACAGGACAAGACAATTATTCCCTCGTCACTTCCAACAATGACGTATATCTGTCGAATGTAGGTTACTTATTCAGCCCTATGCGATTCAGAGTCAGAGGACTCGATTCGCAATATAGCGAAGTATTCTTCAATGGTGTCCAGTTCAACGACGCAGAAACCGGTCGTTTCAGCTACGGATTGATTGGAGGGCTAAACGATGCTACCCGCAACAAAGAAGGCATCAGCGCATTCGAAAGCAACAACTTTACTTTCGGAGCTATCGGAGGTTCTTCAAACATCAACATGCGTGCAAGCCAATATGCTCCAGGATCCAAACTCGTATTTTCAGCTTGCAACCGTAATTATGTAGCCAGAGCCATGTATACCTATTCTACAGGTCTGATGAACAACGGATGGGCACTTACCGGTTCTTTGGGTTACCGTTGGGCTGAGAGAGGTAATATTGAGGGTACATTCTATAACTCTTTGAGTTACTTCCTGGCTGCACAAAAAGTATTCAACAACCAGCACAGCTTATCTATCGCTACATGGGGAGCCCCGACTGAAAGAGGTCAGCAGGGAGCTTCTACAGAAGAGGCTTATTACTTGGCCAACAGCCACTATTACAATCCTAACTGGGGTTATTTGGGCGGTAAAAGAAGAAATGCACGTATGGTAGAATCTTTCGAGCCTTCAGTCATCACAACTTGGGACTTCAATATCAATACCGACATGAAACTGAGCACTTCTGCCGGATTCAAATACAGCAATTATGGTACAAGTGCTTTGGGATGGAACGGCAATGCATCCGACCCACGTCCTGACTACTATAAAAAGCTGCCAAGTTCTATCTTCGACGTGTATAACAACGTACCTACACCCGATGAACTGGAACAGTTCAATACTGTTACCGGATTATGGATGAACAACAAGGCTTACCGACAAATCAACTGGGATCAGATGTATCTGGCCAATGAAAAAGCCAATGCTACTCATACAGATGCGCTCTACTATCAGGAACAGCGTCGCAACGACCAGTTGGCTTTCAACTTGAATTCAATGTTCAGCCATATCATCAACCAGCATCATAAATATACTGCAGGTATCGGATTCAATGCAACCAAAGGTATGCACTACAAGAAGATGAAAGACTTGCTGGGTGCCAACAGCTATACCGACGTTGATAAGTTTGCTGTACGTGACCACGGATTCCATTCTTCTATTATCCAGAACGACTTGGATAATCCAAACCGCAAAATTGAAGAAGGTGACCGCTTCGGATATGACTATGACATTCATGTATACAAAGAACATGCATGGTTCAAATATGAAGGCAACAAAAACCACTTCAACTACTTCTTGAGCGGAAAAATCGGTTCCACACAGATGTTCCGTGACGGTAACATGAGAAACGGACGTGCTCCTCTCAAATCAAAAGGAAGCAGCGGTACGGCTAAATTCTTGGAAGGTGCAGTGAAAGCTGGTATACGTTACGACATCAACGGTAACCACTCTCTTTCTTTAAACGGTAGTTACGAAGACCGTGCTCCATTGGCATACAATGCGTTCATCGCACCACGTATAAAGAATGACTTCGTGAACAACTTGAAGACCGAACGTATTTTCGGTGCTGAAATGAGCTACAATTTCAACACATCGATCATCAACGGACGTATTACCGGATACTACATACGTTTCCAGAACCAGGTAGAAATGGATGCTTTCTACAATGACAATGAAGCCCGCTTCACTTACCTGTCTATGAACGGAATCAAGAAAGAACACTATGGTGTAGAAGCTGCTGCTACAGTGAAACTGACCAGCAACCTTTCTTTGACCGGTATCGCTACTTGGTCGGATGCAAAATACGTCAACAACCCTGATGCTGTCCGCACATACGAAAGTGAAAGCGAATCCAATACAGACCGAGTTTATGCCAAAGGTATGCGTGCCAACGGTACACCTCTTTCTGCATATAGCTTAGGATTGGACTACAACATCAAAGGATGGTTCTTCAATTTGACCGGCAATTATTACCACCGTACCTACTTGGACTTCTCCACTTACCGCCGACTTGGAAGTGTGTTGACCAAACACAGCGGAGGTTCAGTAGACGCCAACGGTAACCTCATCCCTACCGCCGTTCCAGAACAGGAAGAACTTGACGGAGGCTTCATGCTGGATGCTTCAATCGGAAAATTCATCCGTTTGAGACACGGAAAGAGCCTCAGCATCAACTTGAATCTGAACAACATTCTGAACAATACCGACTTGCGTACAGGTGGTTATGAACAGAATCGTGGTGACAGTTATGAAGACGGAACCGAACGTTCCTACAAATTCTCTAAAAACTCAAAATACTATTATGCATTCCCATTCAATGCTTACTTGAATGTGGGACTCAGATTCTAAGTCTATAAGGTATAATCGTATTAAAAGAATAAGATCATGAAAAGAATAACTTATATTTTGACAGCCTTCATCGCGCTACTTTCATGTGGACTGGTTTCCTGCATGAATGACTTTGACGCAAGAGATACTGTGAATGCTTTCGGTAACAATAGCATCAACACAGACAACTGCATCAAGATTGCCGATCTGAAAGAAAAGTATGCCGACGTCATCAAGGCCAATGGACTTAAAAAAATCGAAGAAGACACCCGTATTAAAGGAGTGGTTATCGGAGATGACAAAAGCGGAAACATTTATAAGCAACTGATGATTGCCGATGCTTCAGGAGCGATTGTAGTCAGTATCAACAATACAGGACTATATGCCATTTGTCCTGTAGGACAGGAATTAGTCATCGACTGTAAGGACCTCTATATAGGAGGTTACGGTGAAATGGCCCAAATAGGATATACTTATAACGGGAAAGTAGGACGTATGCCTACCTACGTATGGGAAAATCACGTAAGATTACTCAAAGACCCTAATTGGGAACATCCGGTACTACGTCCAAGAGAAATCACCTCTGATGATTTGAAGACACTGGACAAAGACAAAGCACCGATGTTGGTAACTCTCAATCAGGTAAGATTTGAAGATGCCGACGGCAATGAAGTTTATGCCAAAGAAACTGGAGGAAATGTATCTGCAGTAGAACATAACCTCGTATTTGAAGATGGAAGCAAGCTGATAGTTCGTACAAGTTCTTATGCCAACTTTGCTAAAGAACCACTTCCACAAGGTGACTTGAATGTTACAGCCATTCTCACACGATACAGAAACATCTGGCAGCTTACTATCAGAAACGTAGAAGAAGTTAAGACAAATAATTAATCCCGTAAATAATATTCATTATGAAAAAAATTTTTAGCGCACTATTCATTTCGCTGTTTGGAGCCTCTGCACTGATGACTTCTTGTAGTGACGTGCCTGCTCCATACGAAATCATGTCACCGGAAGATGTAAACATGGTCGGTGACGGCAGCAAAGAAAATCCTTACAACGTAGAAACCGCTTTCATCAAGCAAGATGGCTCTACCGCTTGGGTACAAGGTTATATTGTAGGTGTAATGGAAACAGACGTTGATCCATTCAGCCCGAGCTTTACCGCTCCTTTCAAGACTCCTACCAACATCATGATTGCTGACAGCAAGAATGAACAAGAAAAGAAGAACTGCCTTATCGTGCAACTTCCAAATGGTGATATCCGTACCATCTTGAACTTGAAAGAGCATGCCGAAAATCAAGGAAAGCCTGTATCTCTGCAAGGAAAGCTTACTGCTTACTTCGGCAGCAATGGACTGAAAGAGGTTACAGCCGCTATCTTTAACGGTGAAGAAATTGGCAGTGAAGCCACTCCATCTGACAAGGATAATCCATTCGGACTGGATGCTTCAAATCCTGTAGAGTCTTTCAAGGCGGACTTCCAAGAACAACCTGACTTCACTGACGATGGTCAACATTCATCCAACAAGAATTACAACTACGAATTAAAAGGATGGAAAAACGTAGCTTACGTAGGTGATAGAAAATGGTCTGGAGTGGTAAACAAGGACAACACCAAATACATTGAAGCCAGTGCATTCAAAGGCAAACAAGATAAATATGAAATCTGGTTTGTATCTCCAGCATTTAAAGTAGATGCAGTAGCAGACAAGAAAGTATCATTCGACTGTGCAGGAGCTTATTTCAACGAACAGAACAGCTTGAAAGTATTCTTCCTTGAATTGATAGATGGAAAAATGGTTCAAGAAGAAATTCCTGTAGAAGGTATTCCTACAAGTAAGGATCATGAATGGGTACGTGGCTTAAGCGCTGATATCACCAAATACAGTGGAAAAGTTGGTTTCATCGGATTCCAATACAACAGCAATAGTACCAACTCTACTACTTACCGTCTGGACAACATCCAAACAGGTAAGAGCGAAGGTGGTGAAGTAGTTCCTCCTACTCCAAGTGCAGAAGTGAATGTTACAAAAGACGCTCCATACATGGAATCTTTCACAGACAATGCCGGTAACTTCACCATCGACAACAAGAACTTGGGTGGTCTGGAATTTGTCTGGAGACATGATGCTAACCGCAAATTCATGAAAGCCAGCGCTCATAAAGACAAAGATTATGAAACAGAAAGCTGGTTGGTTTCTCCAACACTCAATTTAGCAAACTCAAAGAAGGTACAACTCACTTTCGAGCATGCTGTAAACTTTTCAAAAGGCAAAGCAGCAGAAATGTTGACACTGTTGGCTCAGGAAGCTGGTTCCAATAACTGGGAAAAAGTAACCATCACTTATCCGGGAAAGGATAGCTGGGACTTCGTTCCATCAGGTGACATTGACTTGAGCAAATATGCAGGTAAGAAAATCCAATTGGCTTTCAAATATACAAGTACAGCAACTGCTGCTCCTACTTGGGAAATCAAGAACTTCAAAGTCGCTGTGGACAGTGAAAATGGCGGTGGAGAAGTAACTCCTCCAGCTCCAAGTGAAAACGCTTACACCAGCAATATCGCTCTTGATAAAGGTACAATTGGTCAATATACCTATTTTGAAAAGGCAACTATTGAAAATAAAGAATATGAAGTAGTAAAATTAGGTAGCAGTAAAAAAGGTGGTACATGGACATCTCCTGCATTACAAGCCGGTGCAACCAGCCTCTCATTCTATGGAATTGCTTGGAAAGATAAACCTACTACATTAGTTCTAACCATTGAAGGAGGAGGTAGCTTTGAAAATGGTGAAACAACTCAAAAGGTAGAAATGACAGCAAACGTAGGAGCTACCGGTAACGGTCCATTCACGCTTGCCATTAATGCAAATGATTACAAGTCATTTAAGCTGAAAGGCGTAACTGCAAACACCAAAATCAAGTTCTCAACAGAAATAGAAGGTCAAAAGAATAATACACGAGTAATCTTGATTGGTATCAATGTGAAGTAAGTTCCCAATGACAATAAGATTTAGAAATTCTTATTTTATCTAACACAAATCATTCCGAGTAAAAGAATTACTTATTTTATTCGGAATGATTTTTTTATCCCGTTATAAATCATCATGCTACAACCCATCATTAGAAAAATAACAGGCATCAGTACAATCGTTTTCGGAACCATACTTGCCAGCTGTTCATCGGACACACCATCCGACCATTCTTTCTTTGCAAACGGACCGGTAGAGATTCCAGCCTTATCATCGGATGCGAATTGCCAATTCATTTCTCACTCCACATCTTATCGTGGTATAGAGACCAACACATTCAGCGTAGAGTATGACAAATCAAAAAAACATGCACGTTGGGTAGCTTTCAAGTTCTATAATACCACAGGAGAAAAAAACATCGGACGAAGTCCAGAACCGTTTGCTCCCGACCCGGAACTTGCACCCAGTGAGCAAAGAGAGCAAGCAGATTTTGGAAGAAAAGGATATGACAGAGGACATCTGTGTGCATCAGCCGACCGATTATATAACCAGAAAGCAAACGAACAGACATTCTACTACACCAACATGAGTCCGCAGAAAAATGCGTTCAACGTGGGTATCTGGAGAGATTTGGAGGCCCTGGTTCAAAATTGGGGAAGAAACAACAGCCTCCGAGACACCCTATACGTCGTAAAAGGTGCAGCCCTCAACAAGCCGGAATATATAAAGGAATATATTGGAGGTGATAAATCGAAGCCTGTTCCCAAATACTACTTTATGGCACTGCTTAACAAAAAGGGAGAAGGATTCAAAGCCATTGCATTTTGGCTGGATCAAACTCACTACTACTCTAAAAACGAAAGGCTCACTAAATACGCCATTTCCATTGATGAATTGGAACAGAAGACAGGAATAGACTTCTTCCATCATCTCAACGACCCATTAGAAAATGCAGTAGAAGCCAGCATACAAACCAGTGCATGGAGTGGACTCTAACCCATATACTAACAGCCAGCTCATCTGTTATACAGACGAGCTGGCTGTTTCTTTTCAACTAGTAGGTATCCTCCATATTCTCCTCCCAGTTTATACATAGCTCACAGAAGTCATTTACACACTCCCCTCTTCAATCTGCTATGCTCATTCATCCTATTTCCTCAAAGTTTTCTCCAATAAAAAAGAGGATTGAATAGGGAAACACCCCATTCAATCCTCTTTATTTATTTATCAATAAGATGACAAATTACTGAATCTTTTCAGGTTCACCTGCCACCTCAAACTTACCATTACCAAGGCTCTTGAAACGGAATGAATAAATGACTTTATCACGTCCGTCATAAAGCAAAGGTCTAATCTTATAATACAAGTCTACTCCATTCATCTGAGTTGGAGCATCCGGATGATTGTGAGACAAAATCATCTGACATCCTTCCTGAACCATCTTCAGAATGTATTCAGTTGCCTTCTGATCATCTTTATCTATCTTTCCTTCTGGGTCATTGCTTCTACGATCAGCCAATTTTATATTGAAGTTCTTATGATAAGAAGAAGCACCGAACCAAAATTCTGAGTTTCCATACTTCTTGTCTACATACTCAGGTTTATTGGTTTTTGCCCATTCCACCAGATAAGCATAATCTTCTTCATGAACAGTTTCAATAATGGTCGGGTCGAACAACCATTCTTTACCGTTGTGAAGGTAAGATTCCATTGAACGAACAACAATGTTACTATTCAAAGTCCAAACACCTTCTTTGTAAAGATACTCATCAGCATAAACTAAAGTTCCTCTATCTTTATCCTTAAAGAACTTATACAATACAACCTGTGCATCACCTTCCTTCGCATAAGGATATTTACCCTTCAACAAGATAGGCAAATAATCATCCGCTTTGACAGAAGAAGAGAAGTTGTTATGTTTTCCAGGAGCACCCATTGCAGCATAATCTTCAGGAGTTACCACCAACACTTCCTTATTTGAATAAGGAGCCCAAGTACCTCCATTAAACTGATACAAGTCATTATGCGGTTCTACAATCGCCTTGAGAGTAGATACGGTAATGTTATCCACCTGCACGGTAGTAGTAACACCTTCACCGCTACCCGCATAACGGAAAGCGAAATATACGCTCTTTCCATTATAATTCTTCAAAGAATATTTTCCTACATTCGTAGAAGAAGTAAATCCAGTAGGATTTGGTTCTGGATATTTGAAAGAATCTGTAATCTTTGTCCATTCTGATTCCACAATCTTACCATTATTGGCATAAGAATCAGAAACATATACATCCAACGGATTTCCCTTGAAATGACCTAACACAAGATCGAAAGTAAACGTAGCCGCAGCATCGTCTATTTTTACAGCCTTAGTTACCAACCAGTTTTCTTGTTCGCCTTCTGTTCTGAAAGCAGAGAACTTCGCACTTACACCATTATAGGCATTGGCAGTCCATTTGGTAGTACCTTTAACAACGATCTGATTCCAGCCATCGATAAGAATTTCATCATTCTTTTGGAATGATTCAAAATCTTCGCTCAGCAAGACCTTACCAACAGGTTCTTTGTCACTATACATATATTCAGCCAAAGCAAACGAACCTTCTCTCGCATCTTTGAAAGCATCAGCCAAGACCATAGGAATTGCCGACTCTGGAGCGTAAGCAGGAGAAAGGAAATCATTGCCTTCACTTCCCCATACCTTTGCATAATCCTCTTTATTCAAAGTATACAATTTCACGCCGAAATATTTTTTCAGAGTCTCAGATTTGTCTTCTTTGAAATTATAGGTCACACCCACTGAAGAACCTTTTCCCCAACTCGGATAAATTTGAGGCAAGATCTTAGGAATATAAACATCACCCTTTGCAAAACTGTTCAAAGCCATGTCAGAAGCTACACGGCCTGCCATGGTTGAATCCTCCTTAGTCTTAGCATCCTTCTTTGCTAATTTTGAGATTGCCGAATAGTCGGCTTTCGTCAACACATATTCTTTTTCTGTTTTAGTGATGGTAATACCTTGAGCATCAATCTCATCGTAGATATCCTCCATCGGATCGCAAGCTGCCAATACTCCACCTAACAAAGAAAAGGCAATCAAATTATATTTAAGTTTCATACTTATAATCATATTTTAAGTTTACAATCAGAACATTACTTTGAATCCGGTAGACCAAGTTCTTCCAAATCCATAATATACCAATGCTGTGTCCCAATTATGATTTGTACCATCCTTAGCATCTGCCACATAGCAAGTGTTGGTCAAGTTATATACATTACTGTAAATAACGGCTTTGATACCCTTACACAAATTGAAGCGGTAGCTTAATCCCAGATCAATGGTATAGAAGTTAGGTAATTTCCAAGAATCTACCCCTGCATCCGATGCGTTCTGGCGGTAAGTTGGGTCGAAATCAGCATAGTTCTTTCCTGCAAAGTTATAATCAGCATTCAGTTTAAAGCCCTTGAACATTTCCCAAGAAGCCATCAAAGCAGCAGTCATCTGTGCAGAGTTACCTACGTGAACATCTTTCAAATAAGCATCAAAAGTACCTTTTACTTTGTCTGTAGCCTCGTCATAAAGAGTAAAGTGTACATCATCAGCCCATTTCCAGTCACCATAAGAGAACATACCTTTCAATTCGAAAGTCTTAACCGGCTTATAAGTTGCTTCCAATTCCACACCCATGTGGACTGCGTCCAAGCCTGTAATGTTTGCATTGTCATCACCTACTCTCTTACGAACAGACTTGTCCATCCATTTGGTATAATATCCGTTCAATGCCACGTTCAAGACTTCATTACTGAAACCATAACCCAATTCGAAAGTCATGATCTTTTCGTATGGAGCATCCTCGTTGGCGATTACGTTATGATCAGGGAACACGGTATTGAAATACGGAGCACGAGTAAAGTAACCAGCATTGAAGAAAGCATTGTGATTATCGTTGAACTTATAGTTATATCCGGCTTTCACACTCCATGGCTGGAAATGATAGAAGCTTGACTTCTTTCCAAATTCCAAGTATTTACCCTTGTCATGATAACGATAAGACTCATTGGTTACCGATGCAGAAAGGAATGAAGACCATCTGTCTGTATTGTATTCTGCCTGAGCAAAAAGTCCAGCCCATACAATTTCACCTACGCTGCTATACTGTACCACGTCGCCTTCTTTCAAAATGGTATTAGCTGATTCATAATCCAAGTGATTTCCTCCAGGAATATAAAATTCACCACCCAACAAATCATCAATCACTTCTTTGTGATATCCTTTATAGTAGCGTCCGTCGAAACCACCTGTGAAAGTAAACTTCTCAGTGAAGTGTTTCTTGTATGAACTCAAAAGACCGTACCAGTCATGGTCGTTGACAGCATTGGTAAAGATAGCCTGTGAACCGTTAGGATTTGAAGCATTTTCAGCCAAAACAGCATCATAATCCAACAAGCCGTCACTTGTCAATTTGGTATCATCGTAAGGACGACCCGTTTTGTTGTCAATAGAAAGCCAATTACTTTTTGCACCACGAACACGACGGCCACCACCAGTAGCCATAGAAGCATATAAAGAAGTAGTCAATGAAGACTTTTCATCAATAGTCCAATAGTGGTTCAAAGAAACCTGAGGTTTATGGTAAGAATTATAAGCATAAGCACCACCTGTCAATTCTCCATGCAGATAACCATAGGAATTGTTGAAGCGACCTTCGTCCTTATGATTCTTATAATCTTCAATAGAGTGCATAGTAGAACGCTGGTTGTGCCACTGTGGAGCACCGAAAGCTGTCAACGACAATTTATGATGATCGTTGATTACCTTAGAAATATTTCCAAAGTAAGTCCAACCTTCATAGTTGGTTCCTTTCACGTATCCGTCGCCTGTATTCAAAGCACCCATCAACGTAACTGCCCATCCATTATCCATCAAACCGGTTGAAACAGAAACTGCATATTTACGGAAGCCGTCGTTACCTACACCGATATAAGCAGAACCACCCTTCTTGGTTTCTGTACTTTTAGTAACCATGTTCATGGTACCTCCCACAGAAGACAAGCCAAGTGCTGAGGCTCCCAAACCACGCTGTACCTGAATGAACTGACTCACATCTGAAAGGCCAGACCAGTTAGACCAATATACCTTACCGTTTTCCATGCCGTTGATAGGTACACCATTAATCAAAACGCCTAAATTAGAAGAGTCGAATCCACGCATATTGATACGTGAGTCACCATAACCACCACTATTACGAGTTACGTAAATAGAAGGAGTAGACTTCAACAATTCCGGAAATTCCAAGTTACCTACTTTTTCTTCAATAGCTGCCAATTTCACGTTTGAAATAGGAATTGGAGTCTGGCGGTCGCTCTTAATGATGGAAGCGATTACGCTTACTTCCTGCAATCCGATTGCATCGCTCTGCAATGAGATTTCTCCTAAATCCACTCGGTTGCCATTAGCACGAACTTCCTTGCGTAATTCGTTGTAGCCTACATAGCTAAACACCAATGTTGCTTTAGAAGAGTTTAATTTAAGCTCAAACAAACCGTCAATGTCTGTAACAGTTCCTTGAGATGTACCACTAACTGAAACGGTTGCACCAATCAAAGGTTCATTAGTTTCAGCATCTACAATTTTACCCTTCAATGTAGCTTGTGAGAAAGCTGTTGCAGTTCCCAATACCATCAGGACTGCACATAAAAGGAAATGTTTAAGATGATTTCTCATACTTCTGTAGTAATTAATTAATAGAAATTTGTATTCAGTGCAAAAATACAAAAAAAATCTAATATTTTTCGACTTTTAGGATATAAAGCGTTCATTTTGCTAAAATATTTAACATTTAGACAGGGTATAAATAAGATTTTGGTATCATTATGTAAAGAAATAAAAATCTATTTTTCGTTAACTTGCTTGTATAAATAGAAGCTGATTCTAAGTCTTATAGGTCGCCCAAAGCATGAAAAAAAACGATGCCAAACGTTCTCTTTTTATTACTGACATAGGTCAGCAGCACTGCTGACGTAGGTGGGCAGATCTACTGACGTATGTCAGCAGCACTACCGACATATGTCAGCAGATAAAATGACATACAGACATAAAAAAAACTTGCAGGTAAACCCTCCACGGGATTTACCTGCAAGTATATAATCAAACAACGTGTATTATTAATCTTCCATCAATTTACGGTAACGTACACGTTTGGGCTCTACATTACCCATACGCTTCATCTTGTTTGCCTCATACTCAGTGTAGCTGCCTTCAAAGTAGAACACTTCGCTATTACCTTCAAATGCAAGGATATGAGTACAGATACGGTCCAAGAACCAACGGTCGTGGCTGATAACTACCGCACAGCCTGCAAAATCTTCCAAAGCTTCTTCCAACGCACGCAAGGTGTTCACGTCGATATCATTGGTAGGTTCGTCGAGAAGCAACACGTTTCCTTCTTCCTTCAATGCCATTGCCAAGTGCAAGCGGTTACGTTCACCACCTGAAAGCACTCCGCAAAGCTTTTCTTGGTCAGAACCTGAGAAGTTAAAGCGACTAAGATAAGCACGGGCATTGACATCACGGTTACCCATACGAATCAAATCATTTCCACCGCTGATAACCTGATAAACGCTCTTCTGAGGGTCAATGTCCTTATGCTGCTGGTCAACATAGGCTACCTTCACGGTTTCACCAACCTCAAATTCACCCTTATCGACCGTTTCCAATCCCATAATCAGGCGGAACAAAGTGGTCTTACCGGCACCGTTAGGACCGATTACCCCCACAATACCGTTAGGAGGAAGCATGAAGTTCAAATCATCGAACAAGAGCTTGTCGCCATAAGCCTTGGCTACATGCTTGGCTTCGATAACCTTGTTACCCAAACGAGGACCGTTAGGAATGAAGATTTCCAATTTCTCTTCTTTTTCCTTCACATCTTCGTTCATCAACTTGTCGTATGAGTTCAAACGTGCCTTACCTTTGGCCTGACGAGCTTTCGGAGCCATGCGAACCCATTCCAACTCGCGTTCCAATGTCTTGCGTCGCTTGCTTGCTGTCTTCTCTTCCATCTCCATACGCTTGGTCTTCTGTTCCAACCAGCTTGAGTAGTTACCCTTCCATGGAATACCTTCACCGCGATCCAATTCAAGAATCCATCCAGCTACGTGATCCAGGAAGTAACGGTCGTGAGTCACCGCAATCACGGTACCTTCGTACTGCTGCAAATGCTGCTCCAACCAGTCGATACTTTCTGCATCCAAATGGTTGGTCGGCTCATCGAGCAACAAGATATCCGGTTTCTGGAGCAACAAACGGCAAAGAGCCACACGGCGGCGTTCACCACCTGAAAGGTTCGCTACCAACTGATCTTCAGGCGGACAGCGCAACGCATCCATCGCACGTTCCAATTTGCTGTCGAGATTCCATGCATCGGTCGCATCAATGATATCCTGCAATTCAGCCTGACGAGCAAAGAGAGCATCCATCTTATCTGCATCTTCGTAATACTCCGGCAAGCCAAACTTCTGATTGATTTCTTCGTATTCTGCCAAGGTGTCCACAATCTGCTGCACACCCTCCATAACTACCTCTTTAACTGTCTTCGCATTATCCAACTGCGGTTCCTGTGCCAGATATCCTACTGAATATCCGGGAGAAAATACCACTTCACCCTGATAATTTTTATCAAGACCTGCGATGATCTTCATCAACGTTGATTTACCTGAACCATTCAAACCAATGATTCCAATCTTGGCCCCATAAAAAAAGGATAGGTAGATGTCCTTCAATACTTGCTTATTGTTTTGGAATGCTTTGCTCACTCCCACCATCGAAAAGATGATTTTTTTGTCGTCTGCCATATTCTTTATAATTAATGATGAAATCTTTTACGGACTGAAAGAGAAGAAGACCACTTCTCTATCGATAAAAACGCTGATCCATTACCTTCATAACAAACCAGCGTAGTTTTTTCTTATTTAATATTGTTCTGACTCATTCGGGAAATCACAAGACTTCACGTCTGAAACGTACTGGCCGATTGCATCGGTCATGACCGTATGCAAATCTGCATAACGGCGCAAGAAGCGAGGACTGAATCCTTGAGTCATGCCCAACATGTCGGCTACTACCAGAACCTGACCGTCCACTTTACTACCAGCACCGATGCCGATAACAGGAATAGTCAGTTCAGAAGCGACACGTTCCGCTAATTTTGCCGGAATCTTTTCTAAAACCAAAGCGAAACAGCCGGCTTCTTCCAGCAAGTGTGCATCGTGAATCAGCTTGTTGGCTTCCGCTTCATCTTTAGCACGTACACCGTAAGTACCGAATTTATTGATTGACTGCGGGGTAAGTCCAAGGTGACCCATTACCGGGATTCCTGCACCGATAATACGGCGAACCGTATCAATCACCTCTTCGCCACCTTCCAATTTCAATGAATCTGCATGTGATTCCTTCATCATGCGAATAGCATTCTTCACCCCATCATACGGGTCTGCCTGATAAGAACCAAAAGGCATGTCCAATACCACCAACGCACGTTTCACACCACGTGTCACAGATTTTCCATGATAAATCATCTGGTCTACAGTGATAGGAAGTGTCGTTGCATTACCTGCCATAACGTTTGAAGCTGAGTCACCGACCAAGATAATGTCTACGCCGGCACCATCAACGATTTGCGCTACAGTATAATCATAAGAGGTAAGCATTGAAATTTTTTCACCTCTTTGTTTCATTTCCATCAAACGGTGAGTCGTAACTTTACGAGTATCACCAGAAAGATATCCTGCCATATTTTTTCTCCTTAATTTATAAACTTAGCAAAAGTAGCTGATTTGTATGATTAAAACAAACGGAACGGCCCATTAATAGCCGTTTACTTCAAAACAGAAAGCATATCATCAAAAGTGAATGCCGTAAAATCACTGATCACCTTGTGGCACTTGCCGGCAATGGATTCTGCCGAATTGGTGGTACAGAGCCCCACCACTTTCATACCCGCAGCATTGCCCGCCTGCAATCCGTGGAACGAATCTTCAAAAACGACACAGTTTTCCGGTACAGTCCCTACCGCTTCCGCACCCTGAAGATAACAATCCGGGAAAGGTTTGGAACGGGTAAAGTCTTCTGCCAGCAATATGCGGTCGACCAACTGGTCCAAATCTGGATGAGCCTTGTATACATTGGCCATCTTAGCCCGGTTGGAACTGGTCACAATGGCTGTATGAACTCCTTTGGAACGAAGTTCATGGATGAAGTCCACAGCACCCGGAATGAAATTGTAGGTCATGCTCTTTTCAAAATCAACCAGTTCTTTTGAAATTTCCGCCTTTTCCGCATCCTTTCCGTCAAAATATTTTTCGTAGATTTGTGTCAAGGTCTGTCCCTTGATTATGATACCAAAGTTTTCGATTTCGGGGCAATAGACAGCACCAATCTTTTCCCAAAATACAGTATACTGCGTCTCGGTGTCCATAACTACACCATCAAAATCAAAAAGAGCCGCAATGGGCTTAGTCGTGTCCATGTGTATGATTTTTATTTAAGTTCAATGCAAAGATACGAAAATCGTGGCAGTTCGTACTTTTTCAGAAGAATTAAGTCTCTGATTTGCGAAGGGTCCAGTGCAGGCTACGGTGAAAAGATACAAAGAAAGGGATGCTAAAAGAAAATTCCCTATCTATCGAACCATTCGTCCATAGATAGGGAACTTACCTATTCATATTGAGTTTCCTAAGAAAAATCAGCGAGGGTCATACCATCCGACCGCTTTACTCCAACTGATGGAATTCCGGTAATATTCGTCCCACTCCTCCTTGACATGACAAGGAGGAAGATACATTCCGATGCCACAGAAACGTGCGCCATCTACTACGACACGTCCCGGCATGCTCTGACCTTCGTAATATAAGCCAGGATAACCGTATTCTTCACCGGAAAGACAAGCCTTTCCTACTACCACCTTGTCCATCAAATCAAGCAAACCGACAGGAGCTTCACCGTACAACTGACGGAACGTGTCCACCAAATCGAAAGAAAAGTTCTGGTAAGAACTCCAACCATACTGCTGGACATTCGTATAGAAATCACCTTCCCAAGCTGGATAGGTCGCATTCAAATTCGTTTTCACCCAATCGGCCAACGGCTGCATTTGTGAGCAGTCCACTGCAGCACACGTACCCCACAGGTTATTTACGCGATTATATTCAATGAACTCATTGCAAACCCGCTGATAATCTACATGCTTTTTATAGAGCGTAGAGATTATAGCAGGATAAGGAAAGCCATCGACGGGAGTTTCCATAACGGATCCCACACAATAATCGGTCACGTCCCGCAATTCATAACAGACCTCCGCCGTAGCCATCATACAGGCATCAAACAGGATGAAATCCAAATTGTCATCCGGGAACGACTCTTTCAGCACCTCTGCCAAAACTGGTATATCGATATTGAAACGGTTGTCATCTCCAAAAGCCTTCGTCTTTACAGAATTGCCAGGCATCCAACCGGTACCATGAGAACCGAGGATCAAGCCATAACTATCGGATGGAGCCAACCGCTTCATTTCCTTAAATACGCTGCGCATGGTAACCGGAGAGGTCGCTATGTGATGTGATTCTCTGCAAGGATGAATTTCCGCCTGTGCAAACACCTCTTGATAACGCACGTTGTTCAAAGGAAGTACCTGCTTTCCATTCACTCTTCCATGCCCGTCAAAATTAAACTTCAAGATGGAAGGGCCATTTACGATGGGATCTTTCACAGAATGAACATCTCTGTAACCCGGACGATAATAAACCATCAAGGTAGCAGACAAACCATCGGCGGCAATTCCCGAATACATATCTATCACATTTTTTCTGAGATACTGACTCAAATCAGCAGACGATGAATACTCTTGGGCAATCAGGTAAGAGAAAATCGTTCTTCCTGCCCGCTTTTCTATCGGCCTTTCGGGTACATCGTCAGAACAAGCCGCCAACAAAAATACCGAAATCAGACAAAGGCAAATTTTCTTGATCATTACTGATAACTTTCAGCTTTCTTGAACTTGAAAGAAGGATCCACATTCTGAATCAAAACCCCACCTTCCTTAGTGTATCTGTGCTTCAATTTGCTCACTTCCTTTTCGAGAGACTTCAGCTTCTTATTGAAGAAAATGAAACTTGTACGATGCTGCATTCCTTTATCTGAAAGGAAGTTACTCAACTGTTCACTATACTGTGAACGGCCAGACAAGAAACTGCCCTTGTCCAAATAAGCACTATCAACCCACTGTGCATCAGTAAAATAAACGAGAGAATCTGTAAAAGAAGCAGAAACTCCAACCAAATACACTCCGTATTTCTTTTTATCCTTCGGCTGTTTAGCCATCAATGAGAACGTAAACGTAGCCGCCAACAGGACACATACAAATCTTGTAAAACGCATAATTTTAATTTTTTATCTCGCAAAAATAAACAATTCTGTTTAGATACAGAAATAGACCCGTGTAAATAATAAATAAAAAAATGCGGACCTAAGCAAATATACTTAAATCCGCATAATTTCTTTTGGGAATCAATCTTTATCTTATCCTAAATAAGACTTGAGCAACTTACTACGAGAATTCTGTCTCAATCTTCTAATAGCTTTTTCCTTAATCTGACGAACGCGCTCACGAGTAAGCCCGAATTTATCGCCGATTTCCTCTAACGTCATTTCTTGCGTGTTAATACCAAAAAACATCTGGATGATATCCTTCTCTCTTTCGGTCAGCGTAGAAAGTGCTCTGTCGATTTCCCTCGAAAGTGACTCATTAACCAAAGAACGGTCTGCCATAGGCGAATCGTCATTCACCAACACATCCAACAAGCTGTTGTCTTCTCCCTCTACAAAAGGAGCATCCACTGATATGTGACGACCAGAAACTTTCAACGTGTCCGAAATCTTGTCTACCGGAATCTCCAATTCATCGGCCAATTCCTCAGGTGAAGGACGTCGTTCGTTTTCTTGTTCGAACTTAGAGAAAGCCTTACTAATCTTGTTCAAGGAGCCGACTTGGTTCAACGGCAAACGAACAATACGTGACTGTTCTGCCAAAGCCTGCAAAATAGACTGGCGAATCCACCATACGGCGTAACTGATAAATTTAAAACCGCGAGTTTCATCAAATTTCTCTGCGGCCTTAATTAATCCTAAGTTTCCTTCATTAATCAAGTCTGGCAAGCTCAAACCTTGGTTCTGGTACTGTTTTGCAACAGATACCACGAAACGCAAATTAGCTCGTGTAAGTTTCTCTAACGCAACACGGTCACCTTTTCGGATACGCTGAGCAAGTTCTACTTCTTCTTCTACAGTAATCAAGTCTTCACGACCGATTTCCTGAAGATATTTATCAAGTGAAGCACTCTCGCGGTTAGTGATACTTTTGGTAATCTTTAACTGTCTCATTCTTAAAAATCGATTTGGATGCGAAATTAATAAAAAAACACAAAAACCACAATTTTGTTCACGGATTGTGAGGTTTTTCTTATAATCTATCTACAAAAGCAACAAAAAGGCACGAATGTAGCGGTTACATTCTGTGCCTTTTCAGTTCTAAACTTTTATTTTACTAATTTTTATTCAGCTTGCGACAAATCTACTGCATAATTTGCACGCTTTCCTGAAGGATAAACGCCGATCATAAACAATACCTGATCAGGTGACTGGCTGGCAGCCTTCAATACATTTTCCAAATCTTCTACAGTCTTCAGCTGTTTGCTGTTTGCTTTCAAGATGATGAATCCTTTACGGATACCACTATCGGCCATACGTCCTTCTGATACACCTGTTACTTGAACACCGTATCCTAAGTTCAACTGCTGTTTCAATTCATCAGGCACTGCACGGAAAGCTGCACCCAAGATTTGCATATCCACTTTCTGAACGACCTTGGTATTACCTTGAGCATTCTTCAAAGTGATGGTAAATGTCTTTTCTTTCTTATCACGGAGAACGGTAATCTTCACCTTATCGCCCGGACGCTGCTTTGCAAGGATTCCCTGCAAGTCGGCCATAGCGCTAATCTTCTTGCCATTTGCCTGAAGAATAACATCATCGGTTTCTAGAACACCGTCGGCAGAACCACCTTCTACCACTTTCATAATCTGAACACCTTCTTTAGCACCCAGTTCTTTCTGCTTTTTGCGGATATCTTCTGGATATTCTTCTTTACCAACATCCAATCCTTGAATACCTAACAAGGCACGCTGTACGGTACCAAACTGCTTCAAGTCGCTTACGACCTTCGTCATGATGCTGGTAGGAATAGCAAAACCATAACCTGAATATGCTCCCGTAGGAGAAGCCAACATCGCATTGATACCTACCAATTCACCTCGTGCATTCACCAAAGCACCACCTGAGTTACCCTGGTTGATGGCAGCATCTGTCTGAATAAAAGACTCTACCGGATTGGCACCCAAACCACGAGCCTTCGCACTGACAACACCAGCCGTTACCGTAGAGCCCAAATTGAACGGATTACCTACAGCCAATACCCATTCTCCAACTTTCAAGACATCTGAACTTCCCACAGGAATAGCCGGAAAATCATCGCCTTCAATCTTCACAAGAGCCAAGTCGGTATCCGGGTCAGTACCTATCACACGACCGGTGAACTCTCGGTTGTCCTGAAGTTTGACATTAATTTCATCCGCACCGTCAATCACATGATTATTGGTTACGATGTATCCGTCTTTAGAGATGATCACACCTGAACCAAATCCACGTTTTTCTGGAGTCTGGCGCTGATACTGACGAGGACGACCGTCACCAAAGAAGTAATCAAATATATCAGGAGCTCCCTGCACTACCTGTGTCTTGCTACGTTCTGTAGCCATGATATGCACTACAGAATTCAATGAACTTTCTGCTGCTTTTGTCAAATCAACCGGCTGCATGGAAGTTGCATCCATTGCCACTGTACGAGACAGAGGTGCAGTATCAAAAGAATCATAGAAAGACGAGGGAACTTGGTTTTCCTCCATATTTTGCATAACTGAATAAGCAGTAATACCAGCTACACCTGCACTGACTGCAACCATTGCAGCAGTACCCATTACGATTTTAGTTGCTTTTTTCATACTTATACCCTTTTATTTTGTTAATTTCATATTACGTTTAACATTTCAATCACTAAAGTAGAACAAAAATCATACGGTTGTATATCTTGCACCTCGTTTTTTCCCTCTTTTAACAATGCTTCCTTGACGATTAACCCGCATTAACGGCTAAAGCTGACAAATTCACATTCCTTACCACATTTATTTTCATTATATGCAAGGATTTCTGCCAAAGACTGCCGTTTTTTCAGTTTTAATGCCTATCTTTGCAGCAAGAAAACAGTTGATCGGTTTGTCGCTGGTATATTTTATACAAGAGGAAAGTCCGGGCAACACAGAGCATCCTACTTCCTAACAGAAAGCTGTCCGTGAGGGTAGAGTCAATGCAGAAGAAAATAACCGCCCCATTTCGGTGGAGCAAGGGTGAGAAGGTAGGGTAAAAGCCTACCAGTCGTATAGCGATATATGAGCTGTGCATCTTAGGAGTTGTAAGGTCATGTAAACCGGCATTAACGAGGGTTGCTCGCCCCACGTCGGAGGGTAGACCGCTAGAGTTTGTTGGTGACAACAGGCGTAGATAAATGACAGACATCCCCTTTCGGGGAGACAGAACCCGGCTTATAGACCAACTGTTTTCTTTTTCCCTATAACCTCTCCGCTTATGAACAAAGAAAAGTTCAACCATTTGCAGCTGTTCTTTACTCAAGACATCTGGCGAATCAGTGAAGAAGAAATCACTCCCCTACGAAGAAAATTCTACTCGTGCATCAAAGTAGCCATTCTTTCTTTCCAGCAGTTCTTTAACGACCGTATTTCGGTTCGAGCATCCGCTTTGACCTATAGTACGCTTTTGTCCATCATCCCGATACTGGCTATCCTGTTTGCTATCGCAAGAGGTTTTGGATTTGACTCCATTATCGAAACTCAAATCCACAGCAACCTGAACGCACAGCAGGCCGAGCTTTTCATCACTTGGATCAACTCGTATTTACAACATACCAAGAGCGGCGTATTCATCGGAATCGGTTTCCTGATGTTGCTGTGGAGTATCTACATCCTTACCGACGACATCGAACGGAGCTTCAATGCCATCTGGCAGGTCAAAAGACCTCGCACCGTTTTCAGAAAGTTCACCGACTACTTTTCCATCATTCTACTTCTTCCGATTCTGATTGTATTTTCAAGCGGATTAAGTATTTTCATGAGTACCTATGTAAAGCAGATGGAGACATTTGAAGTGCTTACTCCTATACTTCAATTTTTACTGCAACTTATTCCATACGTGCTTACTTGGGGAATGTTTACCAGCTTGTTTATTTTCATCCCCAACACCAAGGTCAGCTTCAAGCATTCCATCATCCCGGGAATCCTCACAGGAAGTGCTTTTCAAGCTTTCCAATACATTTACATCAACAGCCAAATCTGGGTATCAAATTACAATGCCATTTATGGTAGTTTCGCTGCCATCCCTATGTTTTTGCTGTGGACACAGATTTCATGGACCATCTGCCTGATAGGAGCGGAAATCAGTTATGTGAGTCAAAACTTGGATGCCTTCTATTATAATAAGGAGACCGCAAATATCAGCCGACGTTATCACGACTTTTTCTGCACCCTTATTTTATCGGGGATATGCAAGCGATTCGACCGAGGAGAAACTCCTTATTCTGCCGAGGAAATCAGCAAGACTTATAAAATACCTATTCGACTGACACGAAAGATTTTATACGAGTTGCAAGATGTCCATTTGCTCTACGAGGCTACAGACGACCGACATCACGCAGAAACGGTCTGCTACCTTCCTGGAATCGACACCAACAACCTCACATTAGGCATGCTGCTCGATCGCCTAGATTCATTGGGAGCGGAATCTTTCAAGATTGACAAAAATCTTTATGCCTCTTCCTGGCAATCAATCATGACGGCAAGAAAGGAATACTTATCACGCGACGAAAAGATTCTTCTAAAGGATTTGTAAAGTCCCTAATACCGTCATTCTTCCTTCTACAGATATTCTCGTAGAAACGAAGGCATCTAAAAAGATACTGCAAACCATCAAGCACCGCAGGACACACAAAAGGTCCAAGGAGATAATAAAAGAAATCCGCCTCTATCCAAGACAGAGGCGGATTTCTTATTTAATTACCATCCACTTATTTAGCGGATTAAAACTCTTTCTACCAACCAATCATTTACCGGTAAGCTGCATCATCCGACTTAAGTACTTACCGATGATATCAAATTCAATGTTCACCACACTGCCTACACGGAAAGTATGGAAATTGGTATGTTCATAAGTATAAGGAATAATAGCTACCTGAAAAGTATCTTCAGTCGGGTTGCACACCGTTAGGCTTACCCCATTGACCGTTACTGAACCTTTATCCACCGTGAAATAACCTCTCTTCGCCATTTCCGGATTGAAATCGTACTTAAAGGTAAAATACCAACTTCCTTCTGCGTCATTTATAGCCACACAAGTAGCGGTCTGATCCACATGTCCCTGTACAATATGCCCGTCAAGACGACCATTCATCATCATACTACGTTCCACATTTACCTTATCTCCCGCTTTCAACAGACCGATATTGGAGCGTTCAATGGTTTCCTTCATGGCTGTTACCGTATAAGTACCATCTTGAATGCTGACAACAGTCAGACAAACGCCATTATGTGAAACACTCTGGTCAATCTTCAACTCATCCACGAATGAGCACTTCAAAGTCAAGTGCAGGTTTTCTTGTTCCTTTACAACTTTGACAACTTCTGCATATTCTTCAACTATTCCTGAGAACATAAATTATTACAATTTTAATTTGGATAAAAGAAATTCTACACCTCTCAACGGCCAGAATTTTGCAAGTACAAATATAGAAAATGATTCAGACGATTACAAATCAAAGAGCATAAAAAAAAGGAACTGACCAGAAGTCAATTCCTTATTGGAGCGGAAAACGAGACTCGAACTCGCGACCCTAACCTTGGCAAGGTTATGCTCTACCAACTGAGCTATTTCCGCATTGTTTACTTGCAATTTCTTTAATGATGTCAGCATCATTCCCGATTGCGAGTGCAAAGGTAGACAAAAATTCCAAACTGCCAAAGGTTATGCAACTTTTTCTATCACTTTTTATTCATTATTTCCTTAAAATACTGATAATCAGTCTTTAATTTTAACAACTATTTTGCACTCATGAAAGGGGGATTCTGATGTATTCCTTATTATATTTAGAAAGTCCAGCATACTCCACCATGAGTATACTGGACCTTTTCTTTATGCTAAGATTTTAAAACGTGCAAATTTCAGTAAAAGTTGCTTTTCTCCCGCATTACGGAATCTCACGGTAGCCTTGCAATTATCTCCTATTCCTTCTACACGAACCACTTCACCGATACCGAAACGTTGGTGTTCGATAGTCTGTCCCACCGCAATACCAGATGCCCCGGAAACGCTTGTTGTCGTTGAAGAAGCGGCCGAAGAGCTATTTGGCACATCAGGCAACCTACGCAATTTGCGAGGTGCAGCAGGCTTCACAAAGCGATGGGGTTCTTCTGGGATAGCTCCACCATCGAACATTGACGGTTCGGAAGAGCGAACCGGAGTTTCCCGTTCATAATTGCGTGTTCCGCCAATACTTCCTCCCATAGAAGCCAAGTTATGACCCGCACGAAAAGAAGTTGCACTTTCTTCCACTCGCTTTTGAAACAGTTCTCCTTGCGGAAGTTTTAAGAAACGGCTGTCGATATCTTTCAAGAAACGGCTCGGATTACAAAACTCCGGCTTACCATACTTGTAGCGGTTACGGGCATACGACAGATAACAATGTTCCTCTGCACGAGTGATAGCTACGTAAAACAGACGACGCTCCTCTTCCAATTCCCTCGGGTTATAGGCAGCACGGTCGCCCGGGAAAAGGTTCTCCTCCATTCCCACTACAAAGACGTTCTTAAATTCCAAGCCTTTAGCTGAATGTACAGTCATTAAGGTAACCTTAGGCGAATCATCCTTGGCTGACTCGTCCTGGTCCGTCAAGAGAGAGATTTCAGAAAGGAAATCCTTCAAGTATACATCAGGATTACCTTCTTCTTCTCGATCGGCGCAAAAATCATGCATAGCATTCAGCAACTCTTCAATGTTTTCCTGACGACTTAAATTTTCAGGAGAACGATCTTGTGTGATATCGGCCATAATGCCTGAATTCATCACAATATCCTTGCCTAATTCAAAAGCCAGCATGTTAGGCATTGCCTTTTGAAAACCTTCAACCAACTCCTTAAAGTCCTGCAATTTACCTTGTGTCCCTTTATTTACATTCAATCCATAAGTAAGCGGTTCACACAATATTTGCCATAAGCTTACACGATGCTCACTCGCAGCTAATATCACTTTGTTTAAAGTCGTATTTCCAATTCCTCGTGCAGGATAGTTTATCACACGTTTCAGTGCCTCTTCATCGTTCGGATTAACCGCCAAGCGAAAATAGGCAATCACATCCTTGATTTCCTTACGTTGATAAAACGAAAGACCACCATAAATGCGATATGGCAAACCTCGCTTACGCAACGCTTCTTCAAAAATACGACTCTGTGCATTGGTTCGATAAAGGATAGCACAATCGTCATACCCATATCCGCCATGAACATGCAGTTGGACCAACTGATTGGCTACAATTTCTCCTTCTTCTATATCACTGTACGCATTGGTCACCACAATCGGTTCGCCCGCATCTTTCTCTGAATATACATTCTTCTGAATCTGCTCCCTATTCTTGGCTATCAAGCTGTTGGCTGCATTGACAATGGACTGGGTAGAACGATAATTCCGCTCCAACTTGAAGAGTCGTGCATCACGATAAATCTGCGTAAATTTCAGTATGTTATCGATATTCGCTCCACGGAAAGAATAGATGCTCTGCGCATCATCTCCTACCACACAAACCCGCTGATTCTTCTGAGTAAGCTGGAGTACAATGCTATGCTGTGCGTAATTAGTGTCCTGGTATTCATCCACCAATATATAACGGAATCGCTCAGCATATTTTTCACGGATTTCAGGATTGCGATAGAAAAGCAAGTAAGTGTACACTAACAAATCATCAAAATCCATCGCATTGCTTTGATGGCAACGCTCCCAATAATACCGGTAGATATCACGCATCTGTGGTATTTTCGCCTCGCTGTCAGCACGAAAGAACTCACCGCTGGCAGCATAAGCTTCGGGTGAAATGAGATGATTCTTCGCATTGCTTATACGGGACTGAATCAGCCCAGGCTTATAGACTTTGCTATCCAGATTCATCTCTTTAACAATGGAGTTTATCAAGCTCTTAGAATCAGAAGAATCGTATATAGTAAAATTGGAAGTGAAACCAATAGCCTCAGCCTCCATCCTTAAAATCCGAGCAAATACAGAATGAAAAGTGCCCATCCATAAATAACGTGCACGATCGGCCCCTACCTGTTTGGCAATACGTTCTTTCATTTCTCTGGCTGCTTTGTTCGTAAACGTCAAAGCAAGAATGGACCATGGTTCGTAACCATTGTCCATCAGGTACGCTATCTTATAAGTCAGCACACGGGTCTTTCCTGAACCTGCCCCGGCAATCACTAAAGACGGGCCGTCATTATATACCACTGCATTGCGTTGACTCTCATTCAATTCGTCTAAATAGGTTGTCATTCCTTATTCAATCTTTTCTTTCTGAGCAAAGATACAATAAAGAAATGATACACTGGCAAGGCATAAAAGAAAACCGCACATCATCCTTGGCGATATAGCCAGGACAACATGCGGCAATCAATTACCTAAATTTAAATATGAATCAATAGAATCTATTTCAAAATTCCACGGATACGGTCGTCAAAAGCGGACAAGGCAGCTTTTGCACCTTCTCCCATCGCTATGATTATCTGCTTGTAAGGAACATTAGATACATCACCTGCTGCATACACACCAGGATTTGCCGTACGACAGTATTCATCGGTTATGATTTCTCCAATACGGGTCATCTCTAAAACGTCACGGAAAGGAGCACTATTAGCAGCCAGTCCGATCTGAACGAAAATGCCATCCAAAGAATAGTCTTCTTCTTTTCCTGACACCCGATCTTTTACCCGGATTGCTGTAACCTTCTCACCATTACCCAACACTTGGGTAGTTTGTGCCGAAGTTATAATTTGCATATTGGACAAGCTTTTCGCTTTATCAACCAATACTTGATCGGCTTTCAATGTATCTGCGAATTCAAAGACGGTTACCTTTCTACAAATTCCAGCCAAATCGATTGCAGCCTCAATGCCTGAATTACCACCTCCAACTACTGCAACGTCCTTACCTTCGTAAAAAGGACCATCACAATGAGGACAGAAAGCAACTCCACGACCAATATACTCTGCTTCACCAGGCACATTTAATTTACGCCAACTTGCACCAGTCGCAATAATTACAGCGGGAGCGACAAAAGTCTCTCCACCAACGACATGTATTTTCTTCTCACTGCCTTCAAAGGCAACCGACTCAATCTTGCGGTTTTCAAAGACTCCAATACCGTATGTATCGATATGCGTTTTCAAAGCATTGGCTAATTCTGCACCGGTAGTATAAGGTACAGATATCAAATTTTCAATACCAACGGTTTCCTTAACCTGCCCTCCTACTCGTTCTGCAACGATAGCAACTTCTAATCCTTTGCGAGCTGAATAAATGGCCGCTGAAGCTCCAGCCGGTCCTCCTCCCAAAACAATGACATCGTATTTCCTTTCTATCGGTTGGGGATCATCCTGTGATTCACAGCCAAAGGTCCGTTCTAATTTTTCCAATAGTTCTCCCAAAGTTCCACGTCCTACGTGCAACTGCTTTCCATCTGCATAAACTGTTGGAACAGCTTGGATACGCATAATGTCAGCTTCTTCTTGAAATACGGCTCCATCAATCATTTCATGATCAATACTTGGATTCAGTAGAGCCATTATATTTAGTGCTTGGACAATGTCAGGACAATTGGTACAAGATAAAGAGACGTATGTTTTCAGACTGATAGGGCCTTTCAAAGCTTTGATGCGGCGAGTCAACATCTCATCGGGAAGATTTTTAGCTTTTCCATCCACATTCAACACAGCCAAGAGCAAAGACGTAAATTCATGGCCAGAAGGAATGCCACGAAATTTCACACCCGTTTCCTGGCCTTCTTTCCACAAAGAAAATTCCAATTCCTTGTAAGCAGACTCATTTATCCGAACAGAAATCTTATCAGAGCAACTGGCTACATCTTGTACAAAACCGATCAATTCTTCTCCTTTTTCATGAGAACGATCCACCGTTACATTGAATGTATAGCTTCCTTCCAACGCTTGAAAGACTCCTCTCACTTGATCTAATATAGTAGTATCTAACATGCTAATTCCATTAAAGTGTTCAAAATAAAATTCTAAAGAGAAAAATGAAAGAACGATTCATCTCTTTATCCAACTATCGACAAGAATAAAAGTCCCCCTCTCCGCTATATCGATGCGAAAAAAGGGACTTTTTATTATTGAGATTAAATCTTTCCTACAAGATCAATACTTGGTTTCAATGTTTCCTGTCCTTTTTTCCATTTAGCAGGACAAACCTCACCGTCGTGAGATGCCACAAACAAAGCTGCTTCAACTTTACGCAAGAGTTCGTCAGCATTACGACCAATGCTATTGTCTTGAACTTCGGCAATCTTCACTTTACCTTCTGGATTTACCAAGAATGTACCTCTGTAAGCCATTCCTTCTTCTTCAATCATAACCCCAAATCCACGGCTCAAAATACCTGTAGGATCGGCCAACATCGGATACTTTATTTTGCGGATACTTTCTGAAGCATCATGCCATGCCTTGTGAACAAAATGTGAATCGGTGCTCACTGAGTAAACTTCTACACCCAAAGCTTTGAACTGGTCATATTTCTCAGCCATATCTACCAATTCAGTAGGACATACAAAAGTAAAGTCGGCAGGATAGAAGAAGAAAATGGCCCACTTGCCTAAAACATCCTGACTAGACACTGTTTTAAATTCTCCATTCTGATAAGCCTGAACCTTAAATTTAGGAAGTTGTGCGTTGATAATAGATTCCATAATTATTCTGTTTTTAATTGTTTATTTGCTTTATTGCTTTTATTTATTTTCACATTGCAAATTTACAATCATTACAAATATTACACAATACCTAATTATTGGTATTTAAACACCAAGTTTCACAAAGCACAACGATATACCTTATTAATAAGGATTAATGACGTAGATTCAAACGGGGAAACAACTTTCTTAAACGAATAAAAAGGGATGCCATCTTTCCACCTGCAACAACAAAAGTTACGGCGAGGATTATCAGTATGACTCCAAATGCCTCTCGCATAGTAAGCACTTCTCCAAAGATTGTTATCCCAAAGAAAATAGCCGTAACGGGTTCTAAAGTACCTAAAATAGCTGTCGGAGTAGAACCGATGTATTGAATAGCACTCGTGGTACATAAAAAGGATATACAAGTCGGGAAGATGGCCAAAGCCAACAAATTACCCCATAAATACCACTGAGTCGGAATTTCCATAGTACCAGCCATACCTATACGAACGATATAAACAGAAAGTCCGAAAAGCAATACATAAAATGTAACTTTAAGCGTAGCGATTCCAGCCAATGGAGGACAATTCACTCCTACTATATAAAGAGCATATGAGAAGGCAGAGATAAAAACGAATAAGGTACCCGTCAGACTCAAAGTTGTACCATCAGAGTTCTGGTATAACATTCCTATACCAGACAAAGCTAAAACGATACAGACTACAGTTTGCAACGTTATCTTTTCCTTAAAGAATAATGCCATCAGGACGGCTACCATGATCGGATAAACAAACAGCATCGTTGAAGCGATACCGGCATCCATATAGGCATAGCTCAAGAATAAAGTCAAAGACGAAATAGACAATAAGATTCCCATTCCGGCCAACATCCCCATTTCTTTCATAGTGACTCTGAAGTTTTGACCTCTGGCCTTTAACATAATGGCCAAAATAGGAATGGCAAACAAATAACGAAAGAACAAGACCGAATCCGTTCCCATACCATCCGCATACAGCGGCAAAGCGAATAGCGGGTTCATACCATAAGTAGCCGCAGCAATCGCACCTAAAACATATCCTTTTACTTTTGTATTCATCACATTACTTTTAGCGGATGCAAAGATAAGAGTTTTTAGAGGAACTAAACATACGTCTCTCTATTTAGTCGTCCCTTAAAAAGCCCATTTTTGCGAGATATTGTTCAAGCACAGT
>JAHHQU010000105.1 GCA_020026225.1 Phocaeicola sp.
CCTATTTAGAGTGGCTACTATTTATGCTTATCCCCATTGATTATCGACTGAGCCTATTTATGAGCACTTCCAGTCCTTTGCGCTGCTTCCTGAGATATAGTACAACAAAAAAAGAGAACCACCGAAGTAATTCTCTTTTAAGTGGTGCCACCAGGAATCGAACCGGGGACACAAGGATTTTCAGTCCTTTGCTCTACCAACTGAGCTATGGCACCTTGTTTGCTTGTTTGCGAGTGCAAAGATATAGAGACTTTCTCGATTAACCAAATATTTGAAAGTTTTTTTGATGAAAAAATATTATAATCTCTTAAACAGAACAATATGTCGTAATAAATAACCAATTTTGTTCATTGATTGAATACAAGATTGGTTAAAATGACAAAACTATCTGAATCTGACATAAAAGCTGTAAAACTCGAAAATGCCATGAAGTTTTGTAGTGATAACTTTGACATGATGAGAAAAGATCTTTTGGTATTTGATAATGTTACCTTAAGGGACTTGAACACTTCACCAATGCAATTAGGATTCCTACTTATTTGTTTGTGTAAACAAGGGGAAAGCAGTTTTATCTTGGGGGGGAAAACACTGGTCATGCAAAAAGGAGATTTGTTGATTTCTTTGGGAGAGCAAATTTTCCGTGATTGTACGATGTCTTCAGATTTCAAGGTAACAGCGGTAATGATGTCACGTTCCTATGCACAGGATTGTATTGTAGGTTTAAATTATCTGTGGCCATATCTTCTTTATGTTATGGAGTATCCGGTAGTCCGTCTGAACGAGGATGAACAGGAGTGGATCATTGATTGTTACAATATTTTGTGTCGTCGTTTGAAAAAAAATGCGGGGCATTATTTGCGTGAAACCATCGTCTCTTTGACACGTGCATTTTATTTTGAAATCTGCAGTTTGCTTGACAGTCGTGTCAAACCGAATCTTCAAGCTTCGCAAAACCGTTCTTATGCCATCTTTGACCAGTTTATCCGTTTGGTTTCTCAGAATTTCAAACGTGAGCGTAGTGTCGAATGGTATAGTAGTGAAATGTGTCTGACTCCGAAACATCTTTCCGAAGTGATGAAGTCTGTCAGTGGACGTACTGCTGGACAATGGATTACCACTTTAGTAATGATTGAAATCAAGACTTTGTTGCGGAATTCATCGATGTCTATCAAAGAAATCGCACAAGAAATGAATTTCCCGAATCAGAGTTTTCTCGGAAAATACTTCAAAAACGTTGAAGGTATCTCACCTTCAGATTTCCGCAAAAACATCTTATAATAAAATAAGCCGTTCATTCTTTTGAAGTGCACCCCAAAAGTTTTGTGTCTGACTTTTAGGGTGCACTTCATATTTGGAATGAACGGCTTTTTGAGTGCTGAAGAAGGGGGTGTTTCCGCTTGTCAGACAGATCGGAAGTGTCCGTTAACTCGTCTGCATACAGATTGGAATGATAAATTGGGAAAAGACTGTTATTTTATTAATAAACACAGAAAATCGAACCACTACTGTCATTCTGTTTTTTTTCAACACAGAGAATATGCTTTTTGTTACATTTTTAACAAAACCTGTTTACCATATTTATATTTTTTGAGTCTGAAATGCAACCTAAAGTTACAGAATATCAACAAAATGTTTGTAAGTATCAAAAATAAGATGTTATTTTGCAAACTGAAGAAGAAAATAAAACTAAACCTTATTTATATCTATTATAATTTGACTTTTTCAAGTTGATTTTATAGTTGTTAATCTGAAATTAAAATAACTAACCAATATATTTTATATGAGAAACATAAGTAAATTACTTTGTTTAGCATCATGTATGTCTCTGTCTATGCAAGCACAGCGTACACCTGAGCATCCTATGGACATTAAGACTGTAAACATGGACAACCTTGCAAATTTTGTTGAAGCATGGTTGACTTCTGAGTCTCATCCCAATGGCTTGGACGCCATTGATGATGAATTCTACGTTTCACGTACCCGTCCTTTACCCCGTATTACTGAAGGAGACTATCAGATTCATCAGGATGTGAAGTCCGGTCGTAAGATGTTGATGTGGGTTCCGCTTGACGACCCTACCTCAACTTGGAAATCTTTACCCCGTTATTGCTTCGAAGGTGACAACTTCAGCATGTGGTCTTACATCAACATTCATGGCAACTGGACTTCTCCTTGGGTTCGTGCTACAGCAGGTCTGACCGATGTGGCTGCAAAGAATGGTGTAACGGTAGGTTGTGTGATGTCTATTCCTTATGGACAGTCTGTAACTATTCCTGGATATTCAGGCTATGGTGCAACTTGGACTACTTTGACAAAGAAACAAGGTAAAACCTATACTTATGCTGCTCCGTTGGTTAAAATGATGAAGTATTATGGTATCAACGGTTTGGGCTGTAACTCTGAATTCGGCTCAAATGTGCGAACCATGACAACTCTTCAGGAGTTCTTCAAAGCTTGCCACAAAGAAGCTGAGAAAATCGGTTGGAAGTTTGAAGTACACTGGTACGACGGAACCGATGACAGAGGTTACATCTCATTTGATGGCGGTCTGGGTAATCATAATGCAAAAATGTTCGGCGACAAGGACAACATCGTAACTGATGCGATGTTCGCCAACTATAACTGGCATGATGGTTTGTTAAGATCATCAGTCGCAAAAGCTCAGGAATTAGGCCGTAACAGCTTCGACTACTATGCCGGTTTCGACATCCAAGGTAGAGGCTTGACCGGTAGATGGAAAGATCTGAAAAATAATGACATTTCAATCGGTTTCTGGGGTGCTCACTCTCAGAGCCTGCTGCACCAGAGTGCCACCGACGACGGTACTTCTGACATCGCAATCCAGAAGGCTTACCTGAAGAAGCAGGAACTCGTATTCAGCGGCGGTAACCACAACCCCGGTGTACTTCCTGCCATCAATACCGGCTGCGGATTGGGTAATTCCGGATTGGAAGGAAATAGAGGATTCCATGGTCTGGCTGCCTTCCTGACTGCCAAATCTACCATTCAGACTGTTCCTTTCGTATCACGTTTCAACTTGGGTAACGGTCTGAGCTTCCGCAATGAAGGCAAGGTCACCTTTGACCACAAATGGTACAACCTCAGCACACAGGACCTCATGCCGACATGGCGTTGGTGGATTACCAACTCTAACGATCAGGTAACAGTCGCTGATCTTCCTAAACTGGCTAAGGCTGAACTCACCTTTGACGACGCTTACTTCGGCGGTTCTTGTCTTTCTATCTCCGGTCAGACTTCATTCTCCCGTGTGAAACTGTTCAAGACCATGCTCGCTGTACAGCCCGAATATGAATTCTCTCTGGTTTACAAGACTTTGAAGGGCACTGACTCTCATGCGAAACTCTTTGTGGCTCTGTCAAATGACGTGAAGTCATACAAGGAAGTTGAAATTCCTGCAACTACCAATGCCGGTGAATGGTCTACTTTCAAGGTGAAGGCTTCAGAACTCGGTCTCAACGCCGGCGACAAGGTCGCTATGATGGGTATCGTGGTTGAGAACACACCGGCAGGCTATGATCTCCGCGTCGGTGAGATGGCTCTGCGCAACCCGAATGAGAAATTTACTCCTGTAGCACCGAAGATCAAGGAAGTCGAGATACTCCGTGGCCGTTTCAATGGCTGTGACTATAAGATGCTTTACAGCGCAAATGAGAATGATAGCTGGAACAATAAGGTGTACAACGACCAGGTAGACACCTGGTATTATGAGATCTTCTTCCAGCAGAAGGGACAGAAAGAACAGCTCCTTACCGCAACCACTTCATGGGCGGCTTACGTTGTTGACGCGCCGATGATCTCAGGTATGGACAACCGTGAATGCCGTTTCGGTGTACGTGCCGTATCGCCCGACGGTGTTCAGAAGTCTGAGATTACCTGGACAGAATACCAGACTGTGGCATACGACGCTCCTTCAAAGGAAGTGGTATGCGACAAACCCGTCATCAAACCGGGTGAAGAGTTCACTTTGAGCTATTTCGACACCATGTCTCCCGCCGCTAAGGAATGGAAGATTGTAGATCCTCAGACCGGTAAGACTTTAGCTACCGCAACCAATTCGTTGTCTTGTACAGCCAAGATCGACCAGGTAGGCCTTTACGACCTGTGTGTAACCGATGCTGACGGTAATGCAAACTGGACCCGTGGTAAGGTGAATATCTCACCGGAAGCAACCGGTGCTGTACCTGAAATCACTTCTCTGACTGCGGACAAGAGCACTGCTGCTGTCAATGAGAATGTGACATTGACCTACGAAGGCCGTATGGGCGAAGGTTCTGTATCACGCGCATTGGCTATCAGTGACCCGAACATGTTCATGATTCCCGGTAATGTTCAGGAGGGACTTGAATATTCATACGCGCTCTGGTTCAAAGCCAACAGTTTTGCACATGACAAACAGGGTACGAACCTGATCAACAAGAACTCTATCGCCGACAAATGGCCTCACAACAACTGGGGTGACCTTTGGGTAACCATCCGTCCGGAATGGAGAAACCATGCAGCCAATGAGGTATCATTCAACACTATGGGTTGGACAGAACATGACAATCCGAATGAGAAGGTAATGACTACCGGCTACAGCGTGACTCCGGGTGTATGGAACCACATTGTAGTTACTCAGAAAGAAGATAAGACACAGGCTATCTATTTCAATGGTAAGAAGTTGGGCGAAACACGTTTCAATGCTTCAACCCGTCGCAAAGAAATGAGCTATACCGATGGCCGTATCAATGCAAACGAAGTTGCCAACATCTTTATCGGTGGCGGCGGTGTTTACAAGTCCGGTTTCAATGGCTTGATCGACGAAGTACAGGTTTGGAACAAGGCTTTGACCGAAGAGGAAGTCCTTCA
>JAHHQU010000106.1 GCA_020026225.1 Phocaeicola sp.
ATTTATCAAAGACTTTTATAAACTAAATTATTGAATATCAGTAGATAAAGATGCTCTTAAGGGACGACTATTAAAATACAACACTATAGACAATCCTCTGAATGATTTTTGAATTTATAAAAGTAATTCTTCAGTTTACACTACTCCCCCCAAAGATAACCTATCTTACATCCACGAGGTATCCAATGTACCGCAAGGACAAAAAAGCGTCAAAACATACAAATGCCTTGACGCTTTTACCGTTGATATTGTAACTAATTATAATCCTTGTTCCTTCGCTTCATTCCATAATGCATCCATTTCTGCCAACGACATATCGGTCAACTTCTTCCCTTCTTTCAAGGTCTTAGATTCTACGTAATTGAAACGACGAGTAAACTTTTGATTGGTATGTTCCAATGCGTTGTCGGGATTGATTTTATAAAGACGAGCTGCATTAATCAAACTGAACATGACATCACCGAATTCAGCCTCAGCTTTATCCTTGTCCATATTCTTCACTTCCGCTTCAAACTCTATGATTTCCTCTTTCACCTTCTTCCATACTTCTTCACGCTCTTCCCAGTCAAAACCAACATTGCGAGCTTTATCTTGAATACGATAAGCCTTAATCAAGGAAGGAAGTGCATCAGGAACACCACTTAAGACAGTTTTATTCCCATCTTTTTCCTTCAACTTAATTTGTTCCCAATTTTCAGCAACTTTTTCAGCGGTATCGGCCTGTACATTGCCAAAGACATGCGGATGACGGAATATCAACTTGTCACAAAGTTTGTCGCAAACATCCTTTATATCAAAATCATTTGTTTCGCTGCCAATCTTAGCGTAAAATACGACGTGCAACAAAACATCACCCAATTCTTTACAAATATTTTTTTTGTCGTCCTTCATCAGTGCATCACATAATTCGTACACTTCTTCAATGGTATTCGGACGTAAACTTTCATTGGTTTGTTTTCTGTCCCATGGACATTTCACACGCAATTCGTCCAGTACATCAAGCAACCGGCCAAATGCTTTCATTTGTTCTTCACGTGTATGCATTTCCAAATCTATTTATTTTGAGTCAATTTTTTATAATTCATCGGGACGAATACCTAAAGCTTGAAGGACGGCAAATCCTAAAATCTGAAAGTCGTAGCTGACTTTCGAATCATGAGGATTCATACCGAAAAGAGTGATCTGCTCTTTTCCTTTCATCTCTTTAATATGTTCGTTCAGTTTTGCAGCATAAGCGACCTCATCAGGAATAGCCATGATACGCTTGGTTTCTTTGCATTCCCCTAACAATTGAAGTGATTCTATAAACAAGTCTTCACGAGTCGCCATATCAGATGGCTGGAATGAATATAAAGTAAACTCACCCAATTTCCCCTTAAAGGCTACGCTATGCAATTCTTTCTCCAAATCTGCTGGCATGCAAGCCGTGAACTTTGGCAATTTTGCATCATATATAAAAATGACCTGAATCGGATTTTCCTCACCTCGCATTCCTGCATCCAAACCAATACACTCCAAGAGAAGTGCTAAATCGGCCAAAGGAAGGTCACGATTTAAAACCGAAGAGAAATGTGCACGCAAATCAGATACCACTTTATTTAAATAATAGGCATCGATCAGCATCACATTAGGAGCAAATTGTATCTTCTTTTCCATAATTTTTTCTTTTATCGGGTAAAGTTACAAAACTTTACTGACATTTTGTTATCCGTTCGGACAAATTTACAGAATACAGAGCTAACATTCTGACATTTAGGCATATACAATCTCATCAATAGGCATGGCAAGGTTTTTGGAATAGAGTAACCGAAATACAAATACTACTAAATGATAACGAAAGGAGACAAAGTATGAACTTTAACAACTTTACAATCAAATCACAGGAGGCCTTGCAACAAGCAGTTAATCTGGTACAGAGCTGCGGACAGCAAGCCGTGGAACCTGAGCATTTGTTGGCCGGTGTGTTAAAGGTGGGTGAAAACGTTACCAACTTCATCTTCCAAAAACTCGCTATGAATGGGCAACAAGTAGCTACCGTGCTCGATCGGCAAATCGCTTCCTTACCGAAGGTATCTGGCGGAGAGGCATATCTAAGCCGAGAAGCCAACGAAGTTCTCCAAAAAGCTGTGGAATTATCCAAAGGATTAGGCGATGAGTTTGTTTCTTTGGAAGCGTTGATTTTAGCTTTGCTGACAACGAAGAATACCGCATCTACCATTTTGAAAGATGCCGGAATGAATGAAAAGGACTTGCGAGCAGCCATCAATGAACTCCGTCAAGGCCAGAAAGTAACATCACAATCCAGCGAAGATACCTATCAGTCACTTAATAAATACGCTATCAACTTGATTGAAGCAGCACGTAACGGAAAACTCGACCCTGTTATTGGTCGTGACGAAGAAATTCGCCGTGTTCTTCAGATCTTAAGTAGACGTACGAAAAACAATCCGATTCTAATCGGTGAACCTGGTACAGGTAAGACAGCTATCGTAGAGGGCTTGGCTCAACGAATTCTGAGAGGCGACGTTCCAGAAAATCTAAAGAACAAACAATTGTTCTCTTTGGATATGGGAGCTTTGGTCGCTGGTGCTAAATACAAAGGAGAGTTTGAAGAGCGACTGAAATCAGTTATCAACGAAGTCACAAAATCAGAAGGAAACATCATCCTGTTCATTGATGAGATTCATACCCTCGTGGGTGCAGGTAAAGGTGAAGGAGCAATGGATGCCGCAAACATCTTGAAACCAGCATTGGCTCGTGGTGAACTGAGAAGTATTGGTGCTACCACCCTTGATGAATATCAAAAATATTTTGAAAAGGATAAAGCCTTGGAGCGTCGTTTCCAAACCGTAATGGTCGATGAGCCTGACACTCAAAGTTCAATTTCCATTCTTCGTGGTCTAAAAGAGCGCTACGAGAATCACCATCAAGTACGAATCAAGGATGAAGCGATCATTGCTGCAGTAGAATTGAGCAACCGATACATTACAGAACGTTTCTTACCTGATAAAGCCATCGATTTGATGGATGAAGCTGCTGCAAAACTTCGTATGGAACGCGACTCGCTTCCAGAAGAACTGGATGAGATAGAACGTAGACTCAAACAATTGGAAATTGAGCGGGAAGCTATCAAACGTGAAAAGGACGAACAGAAGTTAGCTCAGCTGAATAAGGAAATTGCAGAATTGAAAGAGCAAGAAACATCCTTCAAGGCAAAATGGCAAAGCGAAAAAGAATTGGTCAACAAGATTCAGCAAAATAAGAAAGAAATCGAACAAATGAAGTTCGAAGCCGATAAAGCTGAACGTGAAGGCGATTATGGTAAAGTAGCCGAAATCCGTTATGGAAAACTTCAAGCATTGGAGAATGAAATCAAAGCCATCCAAACCGACTTGAAGCAAAAACAAGGTGATAGTGCCATGATTAAAGAAGAGGTGACCGCAGAAGACATCGCTGACGTCGTTTCACGCTGGACTGGTATCCCAGTCAGCAAGATGTTGCAAAGCGAACGTGAAAAGTTACTTCACTTGGAAGACGAATTGCATAAACGCGTAATCGGTCAAGATGAGGCAATTGAAGCAGTATCCGATGCCGTACGCCGTAGCCGTGCAGGGTTACAAGATCCGAAGCGACCGATCGGTTCCTTTATCTTCTTGGGTACCACCGGTGTTGGTAAAACAGAATTGGCAAAGGCCTTGGCCGAATACCTCTTCGATGATGAGTCCTTGATAACCCGTATAGATATGAGTGAATACCAAGAGAAACATTCTGTGTCTCGACTCATTGGTGCTCCTCCGGGATACGTCGGTTATGATGAAGGCGGACAGTTGACAGAAGCTGTAAGACGTAAACCTTACTCTGTCGTTTTGTTCGACGAAATCGAAAAAGCTCATCCTGATGTATTCAACACCTTACTGCAGGTTTTGGATGACGGACGTTTAACCGACAATAAAGGTCGTACTGTCAACTTCAAAAATACGTTGATTATCATAACATCAAACTTAGGCAGTTCATACATACAAAGCCAATTTGAAAAGATGGATGCAAGCAATCATGACCGTATTGTTGAAGAGACCAAAACAGAAGTAATGAACATGCTTAAAAAAAACATCCGTCCGGAATTCTTGAACCGTATTGATGAGTCCATCATGTTCTTACCTTTAAATCGTCCGCAAATCGAACAGATAGTCCGCTTACAAATCAACGGAATCCGTAAGATGTTGGAAGAAAATGGAGTCAAACTTCGCTTGACCGATGAAGCCGTCGATTTCATTGCAACTGCCGGCTATGATCCTGAATTTGGAGCCCGTCCAGTAAAACGTGCTATCCAACGTTACTTACTGAACGATCTATCCAAACAACTCCTTTCACAAGAAGTTGACCGTTCAAAGGAAATCATTGTAAAACGTGAAGGTGATCACTTGAGATTCAAGAACTAACTATCCTAGTTTACCAAAAACAAACTACAATAGGTATTTAGAGAACAATACTATTTATGAAAGAGGGTGTGTCAAAATGTATGTTAATACAAATTGATGCACCCTCTTTTTTAT
>JAHHQU010000107.1 GCA_020026225.1 Phocaeicola sp.
TGATTGAAAATTGTAATAAAATCCTCACCGTCACTTGTAACAAAATAATTTGATAAATCAGTTATATCATCGCTGATATTTGTTCTCCACGGTGGCTGGGCAGATAGATTTTTTATATTCCATATTACTTTATTTGGAGAATATTTAGCTAATCCTTGCTTCATCTGTTCCAATTCATTGATAGCTTCAGGAATACGGGAACTATTTAATTCACCTAAATACAATTCGTTCATAATGACTGGAAATTTCGTTCCCCATTTTTGATTTTCCAAATTATAAGCAACCGTTGAAAAAAATGAAAATAAAAAATCTTCACTTCCTATTTGAAACCAATAATACTTCACTTTAAACCCAACCATAACACGTTCTCCCAATACATGTGTGACATTTCAATTACACAATTTCTAATTTTTTGTTTTTTACTTAACTTTAGTGTAGCTCTCCATACTAAAAGTTTCTAAATCAATCACTACCGCAACAACATTGTCCTCCTTTTCTTCAATAAGCCATAAGCGAGTCCATAAGGTTTGGTCGTTCATATTGATAGCAGTTTTATCCTCACCATCGGTAATGATTTTTTCGGGATCTAATTTTGTTACAAAAATGTTTTCGGGTTTAAGACCTGGCAGGCTGTTTTGAAGTTCCTCCTCTGTTAGTCCTGCCATTTCCATTGCTTCAGCACCGTTATAATACTCAACATCTCCGTACCAGTAGTTATCGTTAACATTCTCGATGGATTTTAACCACATAAACTTATCTTCAAGGAATTTATAACCAGCACCAGATCCGGTATCTATTTCCCATGTTCCTTGTAGCAGTGCATTATCATCGTTATTATCTTTGCTGTCAGTAGTACCGGCGCAAGCGGTAATCCCAAATAGAGTAAAACAGATCATCAGAATAGCTGCTGCAATTCTGAAAAACCCACTTTTGCGGTATTTATCATATTTATATCATAGTTCATAGGTAACCTCCAAGTTATATATCCTCTTTATTTTCATAAGCCTTTCTCCATTGAAAAATGAAGAAAATCTTTTATTCCCGTTCCCGTCTGCTCCGTTTTTTCTTTCGGGGATCTGGCGGCGGAGAGAAGGTCTGAATGTAATCCTGCCGGATCAGCGCCACATCCTGAGAAAGAAAAGCAGCAACACGATCTTGTTCGGAAGTTTGCTCCGGGAAAAAGGACGCAAATTTCTGTGCCAGCAGTTCTTCTTTTTCATCCAGTTTAAGTGTGACTTCGTATCCAGTCAATTCATTCAGCACAGCAATAAATTCCTTGTACCGATTCCCTCGAATATCCAGATCTACTTTCGCTTTGGCCGTCATGCCGTTAAGGTAAAGTACCTTCAAGGATGTATCGTTTCCGGACCGATTCATTATGGCCCATAAAGCGAGCTTTTTTGAGAGCAGCTTCCCGCCAATCAGCATCCAGTTCTGGCTTCGGTAAATTTCCAGATACTTTTTCATGGCATCATCTTCAAATTCTATTGGCGTAAAGTGTTCTCCATCCAACAGCTGCTCCAACTGTTTTTTGCTGAGAATCTGATTCAGTACCGGTATGTTCCGGTAAGGCGTGCAGATATAGCGTCTCATTTTCTGAAACAGAGCCACAACCAGAACTGCCGTGCCAAGTAAAAACAGAAAAAGCTCTCCATCTATTTCAATTTTCCCGGTTGTCGCTACCCAGATACCACGCAGAACCAGCACGACGCCAAAGCCCCACAGTCCGAAAATCAGCAGCTTTTTCAGCGGATGAAAATGAATCCACTCAATAATCTGTACTTGTTGTTTGCCGCTCATAGGTTCATCACGCAAGAGTCGGCGGGCGATCCACTGATTCAAAAGTTGTGGAGCCCATGCAACTCCAAATAGAAAAACGGCAATACCGGCATAAAGGGCAATTCCGATCCAACCAATATCCAGATAAGACTCCAAAAGCAGTAAAAGGATAATTGGTAGAATCATGGTGAGAAAAAGTGGTAAAAATGATTTTTTGCATCCCTTCTGGAGATTGAGGTCATTGAGAGCGGAAGTAATACACAGCGCAAAAATCATCACAGCCGACATCCCACCGGATACCCAGTTTTTAAGTTCACCGAAACGCATCACATGCTCGACTCTGTGCATATTCGGAAATTTCCCGGTAATACCCGCATAGAGACAAAATCCCAAATAAGCCAGAGCCAAAAGCGCCCCTATTAGTTTCAAAATTGTTTTTTCTGAAAGTTTTCGTTTCTCCATCTTCGTCATTTTCCTATAAAATCCCTGGTCCAGTGTCAATTTATCCTTCCGTCTCCCAAACAAAGATATCTACCATATCCCTGACGGTCTGTTCAGTGGTGCCTGATCCGCTGAAATTCGTAATCTGGATCAGGCAGAACCCGTAATCCTTTACAATATAGTGTTGCGTGATTACAATATCGCCCTCGTCGGTGGTAAAGATATACAGCAATTTTCCTTGCTCGGTATAGGCTTCATCCCCATTCAGTTGTGATTCAATACCATACAGCAAGGAGCAATACCACAGTTAATAGCACGATTAATACTTTTTTATGCTCTGATTCCTCACATTTTATAATACTGGTTATTCGAGTTTGGAAACAATCTGGCAAAATATCTCACCTGATATATGCACTCGGCGTTCAAAAGTTAGTCTACTTTCAGATTTTTGTCCAGTTTCACCAGTTCTCCGTTGCGTTCAATGATACCAGGCTGAACCACGACGATTTTCAGACCTTCCTGCAATTCCAGATACTGTGAAGCATAACCCCAAACCTTGACCTGATCGCCTTCCTCAAGCTCAATGGCAGAGCTCACTGTACCGTCTTCATTCAAAAGCTGGTTAGCAATACAGTAGAACTGGCCGGTTGTATCCTCTGCGATGTAGAGAGACACATCCGTAGCGAGCGGTGTTCCGGCAATAGATTTATATTCACCGACTTCTTCGCCCCAAATAGTACCTTCACTGTAAAATCCAACGACCATATTTTCTTCATATCCCTCGATGATCGCATTGAAATCCTGAGCATACGGCTCCATCTCGGCTTTTGTAGTATCCTTGTAAGCGGCAATCTTTTCATTAGATGCCTGTTCTTTTACTTCTTGCGGCTGATAATCCTTGTATTCAAAAACATTGTCCGAAGCAAGCGTGATTGCTGTGTAGTCATCATCCAGAATGACTTTATAAACAGCAATTTCATCATCATCAACAGTACGATTGATGTCGATATTTCCTGCGGAATTCAGTTCATATCCGTCTACACCTTCCAATGCCTTTTGTAAAGCTGCGTTGGACATCGCACAGTTGATCCCATTGAGCGTTACAAAGAAATCGGGATTTGGTTGATCCTTATCCGCAGAGTATTCCAGTTCTACCACCGTTCCGCCCTCAGCAGGCTTGCATGGCTCTGTCCCGGCATTTACGATTGCAACATCCATTTCCTGGTCATCTTTGGAAAGTTCCCCATAAATACGCTCGCCGGGTTGCAGAGAGACCTCTGCCGCATCATATTCTTCCGTTTCCAAACTCCATCCGGCTTGTATCAGCTGGGAAGTTTCCAAAGGAAGCGTGTAGTAAGTACCATCCAGTACGAACTCAGGTGTCCCGTCATTTTTCAGCTGAGACAGAATGGCCTCATTCGTACAGTCTTTATCGCTGCCCGCAGCTGCCGGAGCTGATGTCTGAGGTTTTGAGCCGCATCCGGCCAGCATACTGCATACCAGCACACATCCTGTTAGTAAAGCAATCCATTGTTTTTTCATAAGCGTAAATACTTTCTGCGATTCTATCAAATTTGTTTTATGTATGAGCAAGTCATATCCTATATAAATGGTGATTATGCTCCGATCAGTGTCATGACCACATAGAGTACGATTAGCAGGAGCGCAAGACACATTGCACAGAAAACGGCAATCGTCGTTTTGACCCTGTGCCGCTCCTTTAATGTCAGAACCATCATTGCAAGTACATCAAAGGAAAAGAAGAACTGGCAGATTCCAGCTAAAACCGACAACCATTTCGGATGTATGCCGTCTTTGCATGACTTTATCAGATAAGCGATAGCATAGGGAGCTGCCCCTAATAGAATCCCGTATCCAAAAATCAAAAAAACAATGGTTACCAGTCCGAACAACGCCATCAGCGGCAATGGGAAGAATACCATCAGCGTTACATATACGGTGATGCTCCCTCCGATCAGGTAGAACGGGATTAGTCCATACTTGATAATCAAAGTGCAGTTCAGCAATGTTTTTCTCGACCACTTTCTTCCTACGGTCAGCACAACAATCAAATTGACGATTCCCATGATAAAGGGCAGAAGGATTAATAAAATCTGCAATTTGATCGCATTGTCAAAACAGCCTGCCAAAAGAAAGAATGTATAAGACACAATTACATAGAGTATCGGGAGGATATAAGTCATTTAACAGCCTCCTTGTATTATAGAGTAGTAGTTTTTAAAGCCCCTCTCCAAGGACTTGTGCTA
>JAHHQU010000108.1 GCA_020026225.1 Phocaeicola sp.
ACTAAATTATTGAATATCAATAGATAAAGATGTTCTTAAGGGACGACTATTTAGAGCATCATGGACAGGTGCAGAATCTACAAGAAGTAGCCTTTATTCTGGGAGTGGCCCGTCCATCCTTGTCGCGTGCACTGGCTCTGCTGCTTGCACAGGGAGTGGTTCGAAAGGAAGAAAATGGTTATAAGCTCGCTGCTAAATAATCATTTCTATCGGAAGATAACGTTTTTGTTTGTCTGGGGGATGCTCTGGCGGATAAAAAAAAGTCGTTTCTACATTAAATAAAATGCAGAAACGACTTTTTTATGGTATTTGTTTTCGTTTATTCCATCGGTTCATAGTGCTTCGCTAACCCACCTTCACTCGTTTCCTTATAAAGGGAAGGAAGGTCGTGTCCAGTCTGCTTCATGACTTCCACCACTTTATCGAACGAAACTCGATGGTGTCCGTCGGTGAATGCGGAGTACATGTTGGCATCCAAAGCTCGTGCTGCGGCGTACGCATTGCGTTCGATACAAGGAATCTGTACCAAGCCACATACAGGGTCGCAAGTCATTCCCAAGTGGTGTTCCAATCCCATTTCAGCAGCATATTCAATCTGTGCGGGACTTCCTCCAAACAACTGGCTGGCTGCAGCGGAAGCCATAGAGCAAGCTACACCAACTTCAGCCTGACAGCCTGCTTCAGCTCCAGAAATGGAAGCGTTGAATTTCACGATATTTCCTACCAGTCCGGCAGTAGCCAAAGCTCTTAGGATTTTTGCGTCACTGAAATCACGTGCTTTCTGCAGGTGATAGAGTACAGCAGGTACAATACCGCATGAACCGCAAGTAGGAGCGGTGACGATTTTTCCGCCTGCTGCATTTTCTTCACTGACAGCCAATGCGTACGCGAATACCAGTCCGCGGGAACGCAGTGATTCTTTATATCCTTTCGAACGTATGTAGTAAGAAGAAGCCTTACGGCGAAGGTTCAATGGACCCGGTAAAACGCCCTCGGCATCCAGTCCTCTTGCAATCGCTTCTTTCATTGTCTGCCATACTTCAGCCAGGTATTCCCATATCTCAGGACCTTCGCATTGCTCTACGTATTCCCAATAACTTCTTCCTGTACGTTCGCACCAATACATGATTTCACTCATCTTGTTCATGCTGTAAACGTCTGGAGTCTCCTGGTCATCGTGTCCCTCTTCAGCGAGTGCTCCTCCGCCTACGCTGAATACTGTCCATTCGTCTGTCACTTTTTTATCGGCATCCAAAGACTTGAAAGTCATTCCGTTTGGATGGAAAGGGAAGAAAATATGCGGTTTCCAAAGAATTTCAACCGGTGCATGCGGTTCTAATGTGTCCAGAATAGCCACGTCGGTCATGTGACCTTTTCCCGTAGCAGCCAAACTTCCATAAAGAGTCACTTGAAATGAACTGGCATCAGGGTGCTTTGCAAGAAATCTTTCTGCTGCATTACGCGGTCCCATCGTATGACTACTTGAAGGACCGGTGCCTATACGGAATAATTCTCTGATTGATTTCATCTTTTTATTTATATATGTTGACCTGTTTTTGTCTTGGCAAAAATAGCATTAAAAAATAATATTTAAAACCTTTTTTTGAATCTTTGGGAAGATAATTATAAATCGACCACAGTGATTCCCGCACCTCCGAATTGTACATGTTCGTCTTTGTAATTTTTGACGAAAGGAACGGTAGCAAGGTATTGTCTGATCAGTGTTCTCAAGATACCGGTTCCTGTTCCATGTAGGATGCGAACTCTGTTTACTCCAGCCAGTATGGCATCGTCCATGAAGTAGGTAACGGCTTGAATCGCTTCGTCGCCTCGCATTCCGCGCACGTCGATATCTTGTTTGAAGTTCAACTTCTTTTCGCGCAGCTGGTCTTGAGTAGCACTGCTTACGAAACCGGATTTTACTTCGAGAGCCGATTTTTGAGGTGCTTCAGCATGTTCGAGTCGGTCTACCCTTACATTCGTTTTTATGAGTCCGAAAATGACTACTGCATTTTTTCCGTTGATTTCAAGCACTTGTCCTACGCTGGTCTGACCTTTGATTCGAACGAAACTGTCTTCCATGATAGGCTTGACTTTAGGAGCCTCCATTTGACTTTTTCCTTCGTTGGCTTTTTTCTCTTTGCGGTCTTTCTTACGTTGCTGCTTTTCGAGAAGTTTCTGCATCTTGTCTGCGATGGCTTTTTCTTGAGCAGCTTTGTCCAGCTTTTCTACTTCTTGTCGGAAGTCGGTCAGTTCCTTGCGGGCTAATTTTGTACGTTCCTTGTCTGCTTGTGCTTCTTTGATGGTACGGATGGTATTCTCGATTTTCGCGTTAGATTCCTGAAGCAGACGTTCAGCCTCCTCTTTCGCTTTCTTCAAGATCTCCTTTCGGCTCTTTTCCAAAGCTTGGATTTCTTCTTCGTATTGGGCGATGGTTGTTTCCATCTGCTTTTCTCGTTTGCGGATATTCTGACGCTTTGTTTCCCAATAACGCTTGTCACGTACAATATCCTGAAGGTATTTGTCACTTTGGATGTATTCACTGCCTACAATTTCTGCTGCATCAGCTATCACATCTTCCGGCAATCCGATCTTTCGAGCAATTTCTACGGCAAAAGAACTTCCCGGATTTCCAATCTGCAGTTGGAAGAGTGCCCGCATTTCATGACGGTCGTAGAGCATGGCTCCGTTGATGACTCCTTCGTGGTCTTCTGCGAAGTGTTTCAAGTTTTGGTAGTGAGTTGTGATGACACCGAAAGTGTTTTTTGTATTGAAACGTTTCAATACGGATTCAGCGATGGCTCCACCAATCTGTGGCTCTGTACCTCCACCGAACTCATCGATGAGAATCAGACTCTTTTCATTGCAGAATTTGAGCATATTCTTCATGTTGGTAAGATGAGAAGAGTAAGTACTCAAGTCGTCTTCGATGCTCTGTTCGTCACCTATATCAATAAAGATGTGGCTGAAGATTCCTGCGTGGCTGCGTTCGTCAATAGGGATGGGCATGCCACACTGCAACATATATTGCAGTAGTCCTACAGTCTTCAGACAGACCGATTTTCCTCCGGCATTCGGTCCAGAGATAAGAAGAATACGATTCTTCTTGTCGAGTTGGATTTCCAGAGGAACTACCTTCTTGTCGTGTTTTGCAAGTGACATCTGCAGCAAAGGATGGATGGCATTGAACCAGTCGATGATTTGTTTGTTCTCGAATACGGGTTTCCCTGCTTTGATGTCTATGCTGAAAATTGCTTTGGCACGGATAAAGTCGATTTCCGCCAGGAATTCATACGACTGAAGAATGGCTGGAATATGCGGGCGAATGACGATAGAAAACTCAGTAAGTATACGAATGATTTCTCGTCTCTCTTCTCCTTCCAATTCACGGATACGGTTATTGGCTTCCACCACTTCTGCTGGTTCGATGAATACCGTCTTTCCTGTAGCAGATTCATCGTGTACGATTCCTTTTATTTTACGCTTCATTCCTGGAGCTACCGGAATGACCAATCGTCCGTCGCGTACGGTAGGAGTAACATCTTTATCTACATAACCTTCCGATTGTGCACTGCGTAAGATGGAGTTGAGGCTTCGTGAGATGCTTCCTGTGGTAGCACTTAACTCCCGGCGGATGCGGAGCAGTTCCGTTGAAGCATTATCTTTGATTTTTCCGAATTTGTCGAGAATATTATTGATACCCGTAATCAGCTGTGGAAAAACGATGATGTCGCCTGCCAACGCCTTCAATTCAGGGTAGGGTGATTTTTCCGTTTCAGTTCCATCTTCATCCGTCTTCTGCAAGAAACGCACGATGTCTCGGATTGTTTCCAGTGAGCGGCGCAAGTCGAACAGCTCCTGTTCGTCAAGATACATCCCTTCAATGCGTATGCGTTTAAGTGAAGGTCGAACGTCAAAGAAATACTGGTCCGGGAAATCGTTCTCCTCTTGAATGATGCGAATGAATTCCATGACTTGTTCCAAACGGCGGTTGATTTCGTCGAAATCACTGACGAAGGCCATTTCATCAGTACGTTCCTCTCCCAAAGGACTAAGGCATTTGTTTTTTATATGAGTTCGGATTTGATTGAATCCTATTTTCTGTTCAAAGTTTTGAGGGTATATCATACGTGTTATACTATTATATTATCCTGTCAATTCTTGTGCAAAGTTACTACAATGAAAAAAAAGTTGCAAAAAAAGAGACTTAATATTTGCATATATGAAAATAATGCGTACCTTTGCATCGCTTTAGAAAAATAAAGCATTCCTAAAAGAGTTTTGGAGAGGTGGCAGAGTGGTCGATTGCGGCGGTCTTGAAAACCGTTGT
>JAHHQU010000109.1 GCA_020026225.1 Phocaeicola sp.
AAATCACTATGGATTTTTTATTAAGTGTCCAACTTCATTATGCAATCAACCAAAAATATTTGAAACCCCAAATGCAAATTATTGAAATCGGTGCTGGAACTGGTCGATATAGCCATCGGCTGGCACAGCACGGTTATCAAGTAGATGCTGTAGAATTAGTAGACCATAACATTGAGCTTTTCAAGAAACACACAGTTGAAGGAGAAAATATATCGATTGTCCAAGGCAGCGCAGTTAATTTATCTTCTTTTCAAAACAATTACTACGATATCACTCTGCTTCTAGGCCCAATGTACCACCTTTATACTCAAGCAGATAAATTGAAGGCTTTATCTGAAGCGATACGGATTACAAAAAAGGACGGACTCGTATTTGCTGCATATTGCATGTCTGATCCAGCAGTCTTATTTCATGGATTTATTGGCGGAAACATCGCTAATTTGATAGAGCAAGGGCTCGTTGACCCCAATAATTTCAACACAAATTCATGTCCAAAAGAAATCTTTGAGTTGTATAGAAAAGAAGAAATCGAGCAGTTAAGGAGTAACTTCGATGTAACACCATTGCACTTCATTGCAACTGATGGATACGCAAACCATATGCGAGAAGCTATTGAAAAAATGGATGAGCAAACATACAACCTCTACCTTCAATATCATTTTTCCACTTGCGAAAGACAAGAGCTTATAGGGTATTCACATCACACATTAGATATTTTCAAGAAAAATTATTAATGGCCACGGATACCTTCATCCGTATTTATCTTCTCCATCAATATTTCATCAATTTCGTTCTCCATCTGCGTTATTTTCTCCTGAAACGCAAAAGGTCCCATGGTTGGAACTCCACCATGGGACCTTAGATTCACAAGAACCGTTATTTTTGCCTATATTTTTTGCAACCAATCAAAAACAACATACTGCCAACAGCTAATAAAACAGGTATTGGCCATTGCAACTGTCCGGTCTGGGGCAGTTTAGGATCATTTTGTTCTGACTTGTTCGGCTTCTGAGGTTCTGGCGGAACAATCGGTTCAACAGGATTATCTGGTTCTTCTGGTGTCCAGCCACATTTGGGTGACGCCGTTACTGTATAGTTTATATTTCCATCCCATAATAACGGAACACTAACAAGAAATGAATCGATATTATACGATTCATTTTGTGGTACCACTTTTGTACGCACGACCAAATACATTGCTGGAGCAAGATTATAAAATGAAGTATTTCCCTGTTTATCAGTTACAGCCGATGCAATATATTCTTCAGCTGCAATCATGGAAGTTAATTGTTTTGCCTTTGCATAAGATTCTTTTGCAGTAAGGTTTCCCCAATCGCAGTCCAGACTTTTGTACTTCGACAACACTGTATATCGAATACGCGAATTTTCTCCAGATGTCAAAACCTCAGCATCTGCAATTTTGACAAGTGAAAATTCATCTCCGGCAATGTAAAATCGTTCTCCATCCACATGAGTGGAACAGCTAAGATTCAACGTTCCGGATCCCCCTGCCGCAAAAGCTTGGAGGCAGAGTACAGGCAGGAGCAGTAAAATACTGATTCCTGTAATCATCCTATGGAATTTCATATCACTGCCTCCTCTTTCGGATCACTTTGCATGCTTTCATGATTCCCCAACGCAAAATCAAAAATGCCAGAATTACAAGTAAACCCAGCATCAAATGTCGATACTGCATGGGGACTTTCGCCAGAAATGACCCCTCTGCCTCAGGAATGAGCGGTGAGCCATCTTCATGCGGTACATATGGAATACGAGTACCGCGAACCAGCAGGCGATGTGAGTTTACACCGTAGGGCGTACAGGTGATAAGCGTTACATAATCCTCGTCTGGTACAATTGCTAATTCTTGGGTTTCTTCCGGTAGCACCGTCAGAATCTGATCCACTTGATAAGCAAGGACCTGATTCATCATTTTGATATAAAAGCAGTCTCCTATCTCAACTTGATCCAGATTGGTAAACAGACTGGCAGAGGGCAAACCTCTGTGTCCGGAAAGGGCTGCATGGGTAGACGGTCCACCCACGGGGAATGAGGTATTGACTACATGTCCAATACCAACCTGCAGGACAGATTCTTCCGTGCTGTGATAAATAGGTATAGTTTCATTTAAGGTAGGCAGCACAATGTATCCCATCATGCCATTGCCTGACAAATTCATGATATCCCAATATTCATCACGACAGAATGGTCTCCCCTGTACATCCGTAAGGGGGAGACCAGCATTCTGCTGTTCTTCTGCCAGTGTACGATTGTAATCGATTGCTTCCTGCAGGATTGCCTGTCGAGCTGCTTCATTTTGTTGTTCCACTAATCCGTCATAGTTGCCGGCTGCCCGGCTACCATTCTTTTCAGACAAGTATGTACTGATGGATGGATAAAGCAGGATTACTATTCCAAGCAAAATACAAAGCAGTCGAATAACGCTCTGCAGTTTTTTGCGCATTGATTACTCCTGTTCCTTCTTCTTGCGAGAGGTAAATCCAACACCGCCAACGACCAGAGCAACACCTGCAAGGGTCAGGCCAATGGTACCAATGCTACCAGTTTCCGGCAGGAATGCGCCATTCTTATTCTGGATATTGATAACGTTGCTCTCGGTTGCAGTTGCACCGTCAACAGCATACTTGGGGTAACCAGCACTCAGAGAACCATCAGCCTCATACATTGCCTGAATTTCAAACTCAACGGGCTTGGCCAAGGGGTTGTAGCCTTCAGGAGCAGCGATTTCTTCCAGCTGGTACTTACCAGCCTTCAGGCCCTTGATCTGAATGTCAGCTGCTGCAACCGTCTGGAAGCTCTCTACAGCACCTACATCTGCATCGGTAGTCACACGATAAACTGTGTCACTTTCCTTCATCAGCTTGATGGGAGTGCCATCTTCAGACTGGAGCTGGAATACTGCACCGGGCAGCAGAGTATCCATAGCATCGTTTGCGTACTTGTGAACCTGAACATCGAAAGTATAGGTTTTGGTGATGGAAGGCTCGGAAGTACCATGAGATTCGCTATCGGGATCATTGCTGTATTCCAGTTCAACCTTGTTGGTGTTGGGGTTGGTGCCAATCTGAGCATTCTCATTCAGGGTCGCAGAGTACTTAACTTTGATTTCAGCGCCAGCAGTTGCAGAAGCAACCTTTTTCAGATCATTAAAAGTAATTGCCAGAAGAGTTTCACCGGCACCTGAAGTGCTGCTAGTAACAGTATAGTAGTCAGCATCCTTAGCGACTGCCTGCCCATCAATGGTGACCTCAATGCTGCTCACATCCAGAGTCAGTCCCTTGGACATAGTATCCTTGAATGCAAAGTAGTAAGTGTTGTAATCGTCCATGTTCGGAACCTTGGAAGTCAGATTAAAGGTCAATTTATCACCGATCTGAGCGGAAGTGCCATGACCACCTTCAGGGGTAACAGTCTTATCTACAGTGGGATACTCGGTCTTCAAATCAATGTTAGCGACTGCGTTGTCACGTACATTGACCAGCATTGCGTCAGTCGCACGACTTGCACTGGTGGAACCGCTGGCAGGCAGAACCAAATAGTAACCAGAGGTCAGGTTGTTGAAGGTAACGCTGTTAGTATCACCAGCAGTCTTGGTCTGAGCAGCAAAAGTGGAGGGATTCTTTTTATACTCGACCTTTGCAGCTTTAGCAAAATCAATCAGAGAAGTACCCACAGTAGTGGTATTTTCCGATTGGAGCTCGGAGACATACTCATAAGCTTCCTGAGAAGTAGCATTCTCACCAGGGAGCTTGTTCAGCTGCTTATTGAAGAAATCCTGCCAAGCAGATTCCATAGTATAGCCGACGGACGCATCACCTGCACCAATGTTGCCAGTGAACATACGTATGATAGTTACTTCCTTACCATTAAGCTGGGAACCGCTAACGGTGATAACACCATTAGTTTCAACCGCTGCGAATGCAGTCACTGCCAAGCACATGGTCATAGTCAAGACCAAGAGCATAGACATAATTCTTTTGATTGCTTTCATTGTTGTTTTTTTCTCCTTTTAAAATATCTATATTTGGTTTTGTGTCGCCGGGGACTTTATTGGGCTTTCCGCTTTCTGCGAGATAGTCCTAGCATCACAAATGCACCACCAATCAAGACGATCCACCAATCACCAATCCCGCCCGTATCAGGAAGTCTACTTACAGGTTTGTTTGTTACCTGAATAACCGGCTTAGGGTACTCCATTTTGGAACCTTGTCCATCATTC
>JAHHQU010000110.1 GCA_020026225.1 Phocaeicola sp.
AGAACGATTGACACACAGCTTGCATTATTCTGAATTCGTCGAACTCACGTTATTTAAAAGTTTTCTTTGGGAAGTATGTATCCTTTTTCAGGGAATCCAGCAACAAAGGGTCTTCGAGAACAGAGAACCTGTTTTCGAAGACCCTTTATTTTCATCAACTTATTTCAATAAATCAGTCGACATAATCTTTAGTTGCAAGAAGAGAAACGGAGTTTATATCCGAAAGGCAACTGTGCAATCTTGTAAGATGACAAAGTTTCAGGACCACAACTACCATTACCTAACCCACGCACTTGTGCATCCAAATGAAGCACGATGCAAGGACGTTTCTGTAAATTCCAAACGTGTTTTGCGTTCATCAAATCAACGTCTGTATAGCGCAATGCTGAGAAAGATACAGCACCTTCTGTTTCAATGCAAATGCCTTGACCTTCAGCATTGGTCAGTTTCAACTCACGTAATCCCTCACGGTTACCCATTGACTGAGGCTTGATGTATTTTTCAACCATCTCATCCACCGTAGTCTGATAACGGCCAATCATACATGCATCGTGACGGTCGATGTAGTTTTCCCATGGACCGTATGCATAATAATCTACATGATCCAAAGCCGCATTGATAGAACATACCAAACCAGTACGACGTAAATCATTGACATGTGGAGTCAACTTCACATCCATGTCCATAATGCCATTTGGATAGAAAATATAAGTGATTTCAGAATCGCAAAGGCTACCTTTACGTGTGGTAAATACAGTAACCTTTCCATCTTTATCTTCTTTTACTGTACAAGTACCAACATTTTCCAAACCATTTTCAGTCTGCTGGAAACCACTCTCATTTTCAATCCAACGGAAGTTATCGTACAAGAAACCTTCCTTGCCGTAAATGACGTCAACACCATTCAAACGGAGTTCGGTCATCTGACCTGTCGCTGCGTTGAATGCTGCGGCAATGAAACTATTTTCTACGCGAACGGTCTTTTCATTCTGCTCTACAGCCAATTTTCCGACTTTGCTGTTCACACGCAGTGTTTCCATCTTACCTCGAGAAGCCAATTCAAACTGAGTTTGAGCTACAACATGGTTCGCTTCTGACCATACAGTTGGCTGAGTCTGACAAACATAAAGGTTCAACATAATTTCTATGCCAGCCTTCTTTTCCTTCTTCAAGTTGATTCCATCCAAATTCAAAGTCAACTGCATTTCTTTATCTGGAGCAACACTTTCCAAAGGTACTGTCTGTGTGCTTACTATGTTACCTTCTTTCACGATTTCGTAACGAAGAACAAAACCTTCCAAAGAAATGAAATCGTAAGTATTCTGTAGGGTCAACACCACTTGGTTCTTCTTTTCGCTGACTTCATCCAAAGCGAACTTCACGTATTGATATACGTTCTTCACTTCTTTCAACTTAGGCGATTCCTCGCGGGTAGCTGGAATAATTCCATTTGAACAGAAGTTTCCTTGATGAGGGCCAGGGAAGTCGTAACCTGTATGCAAGCGTCCCAAATAAGTTCCGTTCAGAATTTCTTTCGGTTCATAAATGGCTTGGTCAACCCAATCCCAGATAGCTCCACCAATGATTGAGTTACTGCTTTCAATGCTTTCCCAATATTCTTTCAAGTTACCGATGGCATTACCCATTGCATGTGCATATTCACAGATAAACATAGGCTTGTCAAAGTAATTGGCATACTTGTTCATCCAATCCATTCCCGGATACATTTTTGAATACAAATCACTGAAACGGTTGCCACCATATTCTTTACCGTCACGTGTACTTTCATGGTGAACAGGACGAGGGTCCAACTTCTTCACGGCATCGTAACAAGCCTGGAAGTTATTTCCACCACCGCATTCGTTACCCAAACTCCAGAAAATGACGCTTGGATGATTTCGGTCACGCAATACCATGCGATCAATACGGTCTACAAAAGCAGGAATCCATGACTTCATGTCACTGATAGACTGGTTGGCATGGTCTTCCAAATCAGCTTCTTCCATGGTATACAATCCGAAATAATCAAACATTGCATACATCTTTGCCGCATTCGGATAATGAGATGTACGAATGGTATTGATGTTGTTGTTCTTCATCAGCAGAACATCCTGCAACATAGATTCTGTAGGAACAGCACGTCCGTACAATGGATGGCTGTCATGGCGGTTCACACCCTTGAAGAATACACGCTGACCGTTTATATAAACAATAGAACCGCGAGTTTCAATGTCTCTGAAACCATATTTGGTAGAAAAGGCCATCTCATCTTTTCCACCAGCACGCTGAACTACGCTGACAGTATAAAGATTAGGAGTCTCGGCAGTCCAAGCCTTCAGGTTCTTCAAGCTGAATTCAGCTTTTACTTTTACAACTTCGTCTTTTTGAGAATAATTGACTGTCAACTCTTGCTCTTCCACGGTCTTGCCTGAAGGATCCGCCAATTTAACAGCCAATTGTTTGACTCCACTCAAATGGTCTCGATTATCCAAATCCAAAGTGACGTTCATCGTACCTTCTGTATAGCCAGTTGAAGCATCCAACTTAGAAGTGATGACATGGTCACGGACACTAACCAAGGGAGTGCTATACAAATATACATCACGGAAGATACCGCTCATACGGAACATATCTTGACATTCCAGGTAAGAACCGTCGCTCCAACGCATGACCTGTACAGCCAAACGGTTTCTGCCGGGACGAAGGAATTTCGTTACATCAAACTCTGCAATGTTATTCGCTCCTTGAGTATAGCCAACGTATTCACCGTTCAAATACACGAAAGCAGCACTGTAGATACCTCCGAATTGCAAGAAATTACGCTGATTTTCCCATCCTTCGGGCAATTCAAAGAAACGGACATAAGAACCTACCGGATTGGTTCCATAATTTTTTCCACCATCATTGAATCCCTTGCGGTTATCAATGTAAGGAGGAGTATTGGAATGTGGATATTCCACGTTGCAGTAAATAGGACGATCGTATCCGTGCATCTCCCAATTGGAAGGAACAGGAATAGTAGCCCAACTGCTTACGTCAAAATCTTCTTTATAAAAATTAACAGGACGCTTGCTCGGTTCTGAAACCATCTGGAAATACCAGTCGCCATTCAACAACATCATGGCCTTACTTTTTGAATATACCCAAGGAGTCTGGTAGTATTCTTTATCAGCAAGCATCTCCTGCTCGCTGTAATAAGGAGCATAAGTTGCATGACCTACTTCTTTATTTTCTGCAAAACGAGTTTCATCTTCCCAATATACCTTTTCACGAGCTGCAGTACTTTCAGCAGAAGGAGCTGCTACCTTCGTTTCAACCAATTGGAATAAAGTTTCTGGAGTTTCTCCAGCTTTTTCGACATCAACCAATTCTACAGAACCGTCTTCACGGCACGATGCAACCCATTTAGCCTTGTTAGAAGGAATCAGTTGCACGTATTTTCCTACCTGTTTAATTAGCCAAAGCTGCATTTCATCTGAACCGTTCGTTTCTACCACTTGAACAAACTGATTGGCACCAGCTTGAACCGCCATGTTATCATAAGGGTTAATAAAACGGAAACTTCCAGACAAATCTTCAATACCCCACAACTGGGCTTTATCAGCTTCATTTGCAGTAACCAAATGAACTTTTGATTCCTTTTCAGCATAGCTCCATGCCTTATCTGCATACTTGGCAGAATAAATGGAATAAAGTTTCTTTCTGTCAAAACGGGATTGTGCTTGTACAATCTGTACACCCAAAACCAGCATTAAACAGGTAAAAATAAAAAGTAAACGACGTTTCATAAATAATTAGGTTATATTTTCTTCGTAAAGATATACTTTTTTTTTGAAAAAACAATGAGTGCCATATTTCCAAAACTTGTTTTTGATTTCATTCTGAATCACTTGTCGTTTTAAACTTCTTATAAAAACTTTTTTATAAATACCTCCTATCTATCTTATCTTCCATGACGATACATGCAGGTGACCATCGTGAAGATTTTCTTTCATTCGGAGGCTTGAACAATGCTGTCTATTTAATTGTTGCAATCTCATGAGATTCATCGGCAATCTACCTCACTTGTTTGGAACCTGTTTCTAAAATGACCACTATTTTATAAAAAGAAGCTGGAAAACTATTGAGTTAGTAGAAAATAAGCCTTCTTTGTATATGTAAGACACTACTGTCCAATAAAATTTGGCTAAATGTACTTTGAAATAATTGAAACACAGT
>JAHHQU010000111.1 GCA_020026225.1 Phocaeicola sp.
GCGGGCGGAGAATGTTCTTCGTCAAGGATCTGATTAATCCGCAGGAGTTGATGAGATAAGTCTTCGTTTCGACTGCTATAATATGATTGTTTTGAGTTTCTTTTTGCAAAAAAATACTTTTTTCTGTTGATTTTGTAAATAAAATCACATATCTATAATATTATTTCGTATTTTTGCAAGAGAAATACAAAATACTATGATACAGGAAATCAAAATAAAAAACTTCTTGTCATTCAAAGATGAAGTGGTTTTGAATTTAGAGGCATCTAATGATAAGTTTGCAGAAGATTGCCAAGTGATAACAATGAATGACAATGCCAAGACTCGCTTGTTGCGACTAGGCATTGTATATGGCTATAATGCTTCCGGAAAAACAAATTTGCTTAGAGCTTTTGATTTTTTAAGTTTCTTTTGGTCATACGACCCCAATTCTTCGGATATGGGGACAACGGTTCGTCCTTTCCGCTTGAACAGTTCTTCTTCTCAAGAACCCACAAGGTTTGATTTGGTATTCTTTGTAGATGATACAAAATACTATTATCAACTTGAGTTGGATTCCAAAAATGTATTTCTTGAAAAACTTTCTTATTATAAGAGTACTCAGCCTATCATGCTCTTTGAAAGAGTAATGCGTAATGAACAGTCTGAGATTACATTCAACAATCAAAATGGAGACAAAGTAGCAACTGTAGTCAAAGACAAGATTACTGTAGAATGTTTGAAGAACATGTCGTTTTTTGTGGCAAGAGATAAGGCAAATGCTCATCTTCCATTGATAGATGCCGCAAAAGTATGGTTAAGAAACCATATAATAAGATTAATTCATCCCCAGATAGACTTGACGGGATATGCCCAAATGGCGACCTATCAAGACAAATCACTGGTAAGTTATCTGTTGGATTTTCTACATACGGCTGATTTTAACGTAACAAATATTACTACAGACATAATTTCAGAAAAATTATCTGACGATGTTGTCAAATATATCATAGATAACAATGTGGTTCCTGCTAATGAACGAGAACGTTTACTTTCCGAAAAATCATATAATAGGTCTATAACAACTTTTAAGCATACAGTTGAAGATGAATCAGGTGAAAAATCATATGATTTTTCTTTGGGAGAAGAGTCGTTTGGCACTTTGAAAACATTTGGAATTGAAACGGTTTTATATCAGGCTGTTCAAAACAATGCTTTTCTGCCTATTGATGAGATTGAAAGTTCACTGCATCCCAAGTTGCTTGAAAAGATTTTGTTTGAATACTTAAAAACACCGTCAAGGAGTCAGGTCATTATGACAACTCATAACGATGGACTGTTGGACTTGGTTGGTGATTTGATTCGCAAAGATTCCATTTGGTTTACGGAGAAGGACAAAGCAGGAATAACCGATTTATATAAGCTGACTGATTTTAGGGGCGTAAATCGTATTTCTTCTATACGAGAGGCCTATCGGAACAAACGTTTTGGAGCAACAATGGGTCATGGAAAGTAGAGAATTAAAAGACGCAGAACAGATACAATATTTTACATCTACTGCTACTGTTGATGATGAGAGCAAGGGGACAAGAGACATGACTCCTTTGGCTCCTTTTGTGGTGAGTGGTGGAAAGAATACTGAAAGGTATTATTTCATTCATGTCAATACGTTGTCTGCCAAGTATAAATTCAATATTCGCCCAGAATATTTTGGAGATGAATCTTCTTACACAGAGGTCTTTCCCAAGAGGATTGCTGGAATATTGTCAAAGAATGCAGATGCCAAAATCTTTTGTGTATTTGATATGGATACAGTTATCAAATATAAGCAACAGGAAAAACATGAAGCATTTATAAACTCTTTGAAATCAGAAATAGAGAACGGCCAGGTAATATTGTGCGAAAGTATGCCATCATTTGAATTTTGGCTGTTGTTGCATTTCACCGACTGTCAGGATTTGCTGAAAGATTATCCCGAAGTCGCTGAAGTACTGGCTCCACATATCAAGCCGTATTTCCCTATATCAAATATCCGATTGAAGAACCTGCTTAAGAAAGAAAAGTATGTTCAAGATCCAACTTGGGTACAACGTATGCTTGATGAAGGGCTTCTGGAGCAGGCGATAAAAAGGGCTAAGGTTTGTCTTGACAGAGAAATAAAAGAGAAAGGAAAGCATTCATACACTAAAGTCTTTAAGGCGTTTGAATAATTTTAAGGCTCCCTACAAATGTGTAAGGGAGCCTCTTTTATTTTCAAAGCCTTGCTTATCATCGCCATTTTGGTTTTACGCCGGTTGCCTTGCCGTCGGACGGGTCTTTCTGCGATGCGGGAGAAAGAGCCGTATCTTCCGGATTTTCGGCTTCCTGTTCCGGCTCCCTGTCCTTGACAATGGTCAGGCTGATGCGGCGGTCGAGTTCGGAGAGTTCGGATTTAAGGGTTTTCAGCTCGTCCTCCTTCTTCCACGCCCCCGAAGCGATATCCCGATAGGTTTCCACATCACGCCTTACCCGCTCCAGCTCTCTTTCGTGCGATTCGATGACCTTCGGAATCTTCTCCAGGGCCGAAAGGAAGTTCATGCAGGCGAGTTTCGGGTCATTCGCCAGATGACCGTTGTTGTGGGTATAGTAGATGTTTCCCTGTCCCTTGACCATGAAGCGGTTGTCGATGAAGTCGAACATATCCTTCTGTGAGGCCTCGCTCCTGACCACAATCTGGAATCCGTAAATTTCTCCTACAGGCAGATATTCCCCGTTGGTTCTTGCCTTGTCCGCAATCTCCTGCAGACGTCGGGCCACGACCTTTACATCGGCCCCCTCCACGCCGTTTATCCGCAAGTCGTTGATGATGTTCCCGTCCCGGTCTTTCTTCATGCTGCTGTTGAATCGGTCAAGGTCGGCCCGGACCTCGGCAATCTGCCGGGTATGCAGTTCCACGGCCTTGTCAATACTGCCGAGTCTGAACTGAGCTTCGCTCTTCTCCCTGCAGAAACTTTTCCGTTCGCTTTCCAGCGCGGAAATCCTCTTTTCGAGTTTTGCCTTTTCCAGAAGATCCGTATTGCCCGAGAGGACCGCCACATACTCGCTGAAATTCATGCCATTCTGTTCGTCCAGACTGCCCTCGTCAATGCTGCGCTGCCCCAAAGTGTTGTTTTTCAGCTGGCTGATAAACATCTGCTTGTTGTACAGCAGGTTGAACTTGTAGGAGTCGAGCGATTTTTCCACGGCATACACAATCACATCGACCTTGTTGTCGGCATATTCCTTTGCCACCCGGTTTCCCTTGCGTATGGCGCGTCCGTCCCTTTGTTCGAGGGAGGCCGGCATCCATGGGGTGTCGAGATGATGGACGGCAACGGCGCGTTCCTGGGCATTGACTCCCGTGCCCAGCATCTCCGTGGAACCGAACAACACACGAATCTCTCCTCTGTTCATGGCATCGATAACGGCTTTTTTGGCTGTTTCCGTCTTGCATTCCTGAATGAAACGCACCTCATGGGGCGGAATCTTGTAATCCTCGACCAATTTGCGCTTGATTTCGGAGTACACACTCCACTCGCCGGACTTGTAGGTTCCCAAATCGGAAAAGACGAACTGTGTGCCTTTCACCTCCTCGAATTTCCTGTAATATCGGGCAATCATTTGTGCGCAATGGCTTGCCTTGTTGTCGATATGGTCGTCATACGAGGGATCTATCAATCGCATGTCCAAGGACATCTTACGGGCATAGTCCGTGGCGATGAGCATCTTTGCGTTTTCCTCCTTGTGGGAGAGAGGCCCTCGTCCCAACAGCGTGGCATCACCCGATTTGGCAAACTCCACCAACTTGGCGATAAACCGTTCCTGATCGGGTGTCGGCGGTATATTGTGGAGTATCTCATGTTTTTCCGGACGGTCTATGCCGATGTCCTTTGCCGTGCGGTAGTCGCATATTTCGGCATAGAAAGCCGCCAGCTCGGGGACCTTGATAAAATGGCGGAAGCGTTCCTTTTGTACGATTTCGTTGGTTACGGAAAACTCGTAATCGGTGGCCTTCCTGGCAAAGACGGCAGCCCAGGCATAGAAACTGTTGATTCCCTGTTTTTCGAGGGCCATCGGCCGCAGATATTTGAACAGCAGATAGAGTTCCGTCAGGGAGTTTGAGATGGTTGTTCCCGAGAGAAACGTGGCACCGAGGTCCTTTCCGCTGCGCTCTTGAATGGTACGAATGGCAAACAACATGTTAAGCGCCT
>JAHHQU010000112.1 GCA_020026225.1 Phocaeicola sp.
ACTGTGCTTGAACAATATCTCGCAAAAATGGGCTTTTTAAGGGACGACTAAATAACTCTAAGAATCGCAACAAATATTCTGAGGTCATGAAATGAATGCATAAAAAGAATTACCTTTGCAACCTTGTTAGCAATTATCAACAGATAAATGCAAGATATACTAAATACAAAAACTGAAAGATATGTTATCAAATTGGATAAAAGGAGTATGTATACTCTTAATTAGTATGTGCAGTACTGGCTTGTCTGCCCAAACAGGAAATTCACCTTATGGCATCAAAGGAACATTAGCCGATTCCATTACTCACGAAAAAGAACCTTATGCCACAATCAGAATCTTTTCTGTACAAACTCCGAATAAATTAATCAAAGCTTCAGTCACCGATGACAACGGTGAGTTTCATATTTCCCTCAACCAACCGGGACGCTATATTATCAATCTTTCTTCCATCGGAAAACTGATGGTGGAAAGAAGATTCGACATTAGCAAACAACACCCTTATTTCAATTTAGGGACGGTCTATACGGCTGAATCCAGCGAAATGTTAAAAGGAGTGGAAATAGTAGCACAGAAGCCGTTGGTAAAAGCTGAAATTGATAAAATAGCATACAACATAGAGGATGACCCTGATTCTGACACAAACACGGCCTTAGAAATGCTAAGGAAAGTACCATTGGTAACCGTAGATGGAGATGACAACATCCAAGTTAACGGTTCATCTAATTTTAAAGTACATGTAAACGGGAAACCGAATTCTTTAATGAGCAGTAACCCCAAAGAAGTCCTTCAAAGCATGCCAGCCAATATCATCAAGTCTATTGAGGTTATCACAGAACCTGGAGCTAAATACGATGCAGAAGGAATTGGAGGTATTCTGAATATTATTACAGTTGGACATCAAATGGAAGGCTACAATATTACCTTAGGTACTAAAGTTTCAAATACAGGTATTAACGGATATGAATATGGAACCGTGCAAATCGGCAAATTTACCCTTACTGGGAACTATACATATGCACACATTGACGCTCCCAAGAAAACGACGGAGAACGGCCGTGAAGACTTCACTTCCGAAACGAACAAATTCTTGAATACACACGGTTTCAGTAAGAGCAAAGGAAACCATCAATACGGAAACTTAGAGGCAAGCTATGAAATAGACTCGCTCAACTTAATTACTTTATCGGCTAATTTATTTGGAGGAGAATTCAAAAGCGACAATGATACACATACTGAAATGATGAGTTCCGTACAAGAAACTATCTATAACTATCGCACCACGGGATACAACAAAAGTAGCTTCAAGAATCTAGATGTAAATTTGGATTACCAGCATTCATTCAAAAAAGCGGGAGAGTACCTGACACTCTCTTACAAATTCAATCACTCCCCAAATGGTAAAGAAGCACGTACAGAATATACCGAGAGAAACAACATCCCTTTCAGTATAGAGAATCAGTATTTCGATAATGATGCACATACCTCCGAACATACTGCCCAAATAGACTATGTAAATCCGATTAATAAGGTGCATTACATAGACGCAGGCATGAAGTACATATTCCGTACCAATAAAAGTGACAGCAGATTCTTCTTGCTACAACCCGACAACACTTTATGGCAGGATGATCAACGTTCGGACTTTTTCGACCAAGGACAAAATATTCTTGCAGCCTATACCGATTACCAATTAAAATGGGAAAAGCTAGGTTTCAAAGCGGGAGTACGTTATGAACATACTTTCATGGATGTCGATTATCGACTCACTCCAGAACGGAATTTCAAAGCTGATTTTGACGATGTGGTTCCAGCTGTCAACCTCGCTTACATAATCAGCCAGTCATCATCCATTCGTGCCAACTATAACCTACGTATCAATCGACCAAGTATATGGTATTTGAACCCTTTCCATGATACCAGCAACCCTACCTATATTAAATATGGTAATCCTGATCTGGAAACGGAAAAAGCTCATATTTTGGGACTTACTTATAGTTCATTTACGGCGAAGTTCAGTGCAAATATCAATTTGAATTACTTGTTCACCAACAATGGGATTGAACAATATTCCTTCATTAACGATGGGATTATAGAAGAAACCTATCGCAATGCAGGTAAAAGGCAGGTAACAAAATTATCTGCATGGTTAAATTGGAATCCTGGAAACACTACTCGTTTTTCACTTAACATGGATGGAAGTTATTCTAAACTGAAAAGTAAACAATATCATACGGAAAATGATGGATTCAATGCAAGCTTATTTGCAAATGCCCAACAGAGTTTACCTTGGGACTTGCGTCTCAGTCTATATGGTGGAGGAAGTACTCCTAGCATTTCTCTACAAGGAAAAGGCGTTTCATATTACTTCTATGGATTTAACCTCAGTCGTTCCTTCCTAAAGGAAAAGCGACTGAACTTAGCTATTAATGGAGGTAACATCTTCAACAAATATCAAACTTATAAAAGTGAAACAATCACAGATACTTTCCGTTCATGGAATAATAGCAAAAAACGTTCATGGAAAGTTGGCTTAAGCGTTAGTTGGAGATTTGGAGACTTGAAAGCTAAAGTAAAAGAAACCGTCAGAAGCATTCATAATGACGATGTGATGAAAGGTGGAGAGGCAGGTGAAACAGAGGGAGCTAAAGAAGGAAAGGCCCAATAAGCGACAGAGGCTTATCAAAAATTTCTTTATTTAATTTTTATAGAAATGGAAATAATCTATTTACTCATAGGACTGACAGTAGGTTGCATAGCGGGATATTTATTAGCTTCTCGAAAGACTAGTACTTTAGAAGCAGAATTAAAACTAACGCAAAGCCATGTAGCTGAATCCTTGGAAGCTGAACAAAGCAAACATTTGGCTTTGCAAGAAAGATGGAAAAGTGAATTGACACAACTACAACAGAAAGCGGAAGATACAGCTGCACGTTTAAGTGAATCAGAACGCATGACTGCTTCTTTAATCATGGAAAAGAAGAACCTGATTGAGAAGTTAGACACACAGAAGCAAGAATTGTCCGATCTCCACAAACAATTTAATCTAGAGTTTGAGAACATAGCCAACCGTATCTTTGCCCAAAAAGCAGAAACGTTCAACAAGTTGAGTACAGAAAACTTAACAAATCTACTTAAACCTTTTGGAGAAAATCTCAAAGAGTTCAAGCATCAAGTTGCAGAAGTATATGACAAGGAATCCAAACAACGTTTTTCTTTGGAAGACCGCATCAAAGAGCTAGCCTTACTCAATAAACAAATCAGCAACGACGCGAATAATTTGACCCGTGCCTTAAAAGGAGATTCTAAAATCCAAGGCAATTGGGGAGAAATGATTTTGGAAACCATTTTAGAGAATTCGGGACTCCATGAAGGACAAGAGTATTTCCGACAAGCCTTTCTTAAAGACGAGCAAGGTGAGACTTTAAAAAATGAAAAAGGACAACGTTTACAGCCAGATGTACTTGTCGTTTATCCCGATAACCGACAAGTAATCATCGATTCCAAAGTGTCCCTTACAGCCTATGCTGAATATGTAGGGAGCGAAGATAAATTATCACAAGAACGAAGTTTGAAGGCCCATCTTGCATCTGTTAGAGCACACATTGATGAACTTAGTCAGAAAGACTACTCTAAATACGATATCAAAGCTTTAGACTTTGTTATGATGTTCATTCCAAATGAACCGGCTTACGTATTAGCCCTACAGACTGACCCCAATTTATGGAATTATGCCTATCAAAAAAAGGTCGTTTTAATGAGTCCTACCAACTTAATCGCTGCTCTTCGATTGGCCTTGGATCTATGGAAACGCGAATATCAAGAAAAGAACATTCAAGATATTGTAAAACGCGGTACCGCACTCTATGAGAAATTGGCAGGATTCGCAGAGACTTTTGAAAAGATTGGCGATACGCTACAAAATGCTACAACCGCCTATGAAACAGCTCGTTTGCAATTTACAGAGGGAAAAGGGAACTTAATCCGTCAAGCGGAAATGTTAAAGGACTTAGGCATTACTCCCAAAAAGAAGATTCCATCCAAACTGATTGGAGATGCCAGCTCCGAAGAGTGAATAATACATGAGGGAGAATATCAGCAAAACTTTAGGTAGTGTAAAATAAACTGTGTCAAGCGTTATTCCCTAGTTAAAACTCATCGGT
>JAHHQU010000113.1 GCA_020026225.1 Phocaeicola sp.
TTTGTTGGAAGACAGCAAAATTCGTAAATATCTGAATGCCAGACTTGCAAAAGCAAGCGTTTCAAGAATTGTAATTGAACGTACTCTGAAATTGGTGACAATCACTGTATGCACTGCTCGTCCAGGTATTATCATTGGTAAAGGTGGTCAGGAAGTTGACAAGTTGAAAGAGGAGTTGAAGAAAATCACTGACAAGGATGTTCAGATAAATATCTTTGAAGTAAAAAGACCTGAATTAGACGCTGTGATTGTTGCTAATAACATTGCACGCCAGGTTGAAGGTAAGATCGCTTACAGACGCGCCATCAAAAACGCAATAGCAAACACAATGCGTATGGGTGCTGAAGGTATCAAAATTCTTATCTCTGGTCGTTTGAATGGAGCTGAAATGGCTCGTTCTGAAATGTATAAGGAAGGACGTACTCCACTTCACACTTTCCGTGCAGACATTGACTATTGTCATGCTGAAGCTTTGACAAAAGTAGGTCTTCTTGGTATCAAGGTATGGATTTGCCGTGGTGAAGTTTATGGAAAACGTGAATTGACTCCTAACTTTACACAGACTAAGGAATCAGGCCGTGGAAACGGTGGAAATAATGGTGGAAAGAACTTCCGCAAAAAAAGAAACAACAATCGCTAACGAATTTGAATCCTAAGAATTATGTTACAACCAAAAAAGACAAAATTCAGAAGACAGCAGAAGGGTAGCGCTAAAGGTAATGCACAGAGAGGCCATCAGTTGGCTTTCGGTACTTTTGGTATTAAGTCATTGCAGACTAAGTGGATTACTGGTCGTCAGATAGAAGCAGCTCGTATTGCTGTAACAAGATATATGCAGCGTCAAGGTCAGATATGGATACGTATTTTCCCTGACAAACCTATTACTCGTAAGCCTGCTGATGTACGTATGGGTAAGGGTAAAGGTTCTCCAGAAGGTTTCGTTGCTCCTGTAACTCCAGGTCGCGTTTTGATCGAAGTTGAAGGAGTATCTTTCGAAATAGCAAAAGAAGCTCTGCGCCTTGCAGCACAGAAACTTCCTGTTACTACTAAGTTTATTGTTAGACGTGATTATGACGCAAGTCAAAATGCTTAATTGAGATATGAAGATTGCAGAAATTAGAGAAATAGCTACTAATGAATTGGTAGAAAGAATCAAGGCTGAAGAAGCAAATTACAATCAGATGATTTTGAATCATTCAATCTCTCCATTGGCAAATCCTGCTCTGATTAAACAATTGCGTAGAACTATCGCAAGAATGAAGACAGTATTGCGTCAGAGAGAACTTAACAAATAATAATGGTCCTCATGGAAGTTAGAAATTTAAGAAAAGAAAGAACAGGTGTTGTAGTTAGCAACAAAATGGATAAGACCATTACTGTAGCTGCTAAGTTTAAGGAAAAACACCCTATTTATGGTAAGTTCGTTAGTAAGACTAAGAAATACCATGCTCATGACGAAAAGAATGAATGCTTCCCAGGTGATACAGTTCGTATCATGGAAACTCGTCCATTGAGCAAAACAAAGAGATGGAGATTAGTTGAAATTATAGAAAGAGCTAAGTAATCATGATACAAACAGAATCAAGACTTACAGTGTGTGACAACAGTGGAGCAAAAGAAGCTCTTTGTATCCGAGTTTTGGGTGGTACAAGAAGACGCTATGCCTCTGTTGGGGATGTTATTGTAGTTTCAATAAAGAGTGTAATCCCTTCAAGTGATGTTAAAAAAGGTGCCGTATCTAAAGCCCTGATCGTACGTACTAAGAAAGAAATTCGTCGTGCTGACGGTTCTTATATTCGTTTTGATGATAATGCTTGTGTTCTTTTGAACAATGCAGGTGAAATTAGAGGAAGTCGTATTTTTGGTCCGGTTGCTAGAGAGTTGCGTAACGCTAATATGAAAGTCGTTTCTTTGGCACCTGAAGTACTTTAATTTTGTAAAAGATTTAAGTAATGAGTAAATTACATATTAAAAAAGGCGATACAGTTTACGTAAACTCAGGTGAAGATAAAGGTAAGACTGGACGCGTGTTGAAAGTCCTTGTTAAAGAAGGACGTGCTTTGGTTGAAGGTATCAATATGGTATCTAAGAGCACTAAGCCAAATGCTAAGAACCCTCAGGGTGGTATTGTGAAACAGGAAGCTTCTATTCACATCTCTAACCTGAATCCTTTAGATCCTAAATCAGGTAAGCCAACACGTATTGGTAGAAGAGAAAGTTCTGACGGAAGAACATTTGTTCGTTATGCTAAAAAATCAGGAGAGGAGATCTAATAATGAGTAATACTGCAAGCCTTAAGAAAGAATATGCAGAGCGTATTGCGCCTGCATTGAAGAATCAGTTCCAGTACTCTTCATCTATGCAGATTCCAGTACTCAAGAAGATTGTTATCAATCAGGGTTTGGGTATGGCTGTAGCTGATAAGAAGATCATCGACGTAGCAATCAATGAATTGACTGCTATTACAGGTCAGAAAGCTGTTGCAACTGTATCACGTAAAGATATCGCTAACTTCAAGTTGCGTAAAAAAATGCCTATCGGCGTTATGGTAACTTTGCGTCGTGAAAGAATGTACGAATTCCTTGAAAAACTTGTCCGCGTTGCTTTGCCACGTATCCGTGACTTCAAAGGTATCAACAGCAAGTTTGATGGAAGAGGTAACTATACTTTGGGTATTCAGGAACAGATTATCTTCCCTGAAATCAATATTGACAGCGTTTCTAAGATTTTGGGTATGAACATCACATTCGTGACTTCAGCTCAGACAGATGAAGAAGGTTACGCTTTGTTGAAAGAATTCGGTTTACCGTTTAAAAACGCTAAAAAAGATTGATAAGTTATGGCAAAAGAATCAATGAAAGCTCGTGAAGTAAAAAGAGCTAAACTTGTAGCAAGATTCGCTGAAAAGCGTGCTGCGCTGAAGAAAATCGTTAATTCAGGTGAGCCAGCTGAAGCTTATGAAGCTGCTCAGAAATTGCAGGCTTTGCCTAAGAACGCTAATCCGATTCGTTTGCATAACCGTTGCAAATTAACTGGCCGTCCAAAAGGTTATATGCGTCAGTTTGGCCTTTCTCGTATTCAGTTCCGTGAAATGGCTTCTAACGGTTTGATCCCAGGCGTTAAGAAAGCAAGCTGGTAAATTATTATATTAATTAAATATTGTCAGGGAAGTCCTGATTAATTTAACAATCATTTTTATGACAGATCCAATAGCAGATTATCTCACCAGATTGAGAAATGCAATTAGTGCTAAGCACAGAGTGGTTGAAATTCCTGCATCAAACTTGAAGAAGGAAATGACAAAAATCTTGTTTGATAAAGGTTATATTTTGAACTACAAATTTGTAGAAGATGGTCCTCAGGGTACTATTAAAGTTGCTTTGAAGTATGACGCTGTTAACAAAGTTAACGCTATCAAGAAACTTGAAAGAGTATCTTCTCCGGGTTTACGTAAGTATACCGGCTACAAAGACATGCCGAGAGTTATTAATGGATTAGGTATTGCAATTATATCTACTTCAAGAGGTGTAATGACAAACAAAGAAGCAGCTGATCTTAAGATCGGTGGTGAAGTTCTTTGCTATGTATATTAATGTAGGAGGATAAGCTATGTCAAGAATTGGTAAATTACCTGTTAACGTACCTGCTGGTGTAACTGTTACAATCCAGGACAACATCGTTAACGTAAAAGGCCCTAAGGGTGAATTGAGTCAGTTTGTGAATCCTGCAATTAATGTAGAAATCGCAGAAGGACACGTAGTATTGACTGAAAACGAAAATGCTATGCTTGATAACCAGAAACAGCGTCATGCATTCCACGGTTTGTATCGTGCGCTTATCCACAACATGGTTGTAGGTGTTTCTGAAGGTTACAAGAAAGAATTGGAACTGGTAGGTGTTGGTTTCCGTGCTTCTAACAACGGAAACATCCTAGACTTATCTTTGGGATTCACTCATAACATCTTTATGCAGTTGCCTCCTGAAGTAAAGGTTGAAACAAAATCTGAAAGAAATAAGAATCCTCTTATTATGTTGGAATCTTGTGACAAACAGCTGCTCGGTCAGGTTTGTTCAAAAATACGTTCTT
>JAHHQU010000114.1 GCA_020026225.1 Phocaeicola sp.
TACATCCGCCGATTGTCATCATGATGGTTTTCTTGACATCCTGGTCGCCGTTTTGTAGGCTCGGTTCAGAGCGCCTTACGGCATTACTGCCGCAGGTCTCTCCAAACCTGCCCCCGAACCGTACGTACATGTCTCCATGTATACGGCTCTCCGTTATTGATAGCACTTTATTTCTCATGTTCTTTCTCTTTTATCTTGGTATAGCAACTTTCGCATACTGCGATATTTTTACGGTGTGAACCCAACATTATCTTACCCCATTCCGTCTTGTCATTGATTGATTTCAAAGTGCGGACATGGTGCATGATGAGCTTATCGTGTCTGCCACATAACTCACATATTTCGCTTCTTAATCCTTCCGCCAATGAGCGTTTCGGGAAGCTAACATGAGGTAAGTTGTCACAATCAGCCATTTTGTTAGGTTGTTTTTGCGCAAATCCACCGTTGTATAGGACACGATATTTTTGATTTCCCTTTTTATCGGTGTATTCAATCTTAAATTCCTTGTCCTTTCTGTACTTTCTTACAATCTTCGGCATGGTACTGTTAAGTTTCTGTGCCAATGTCTTGTAGAGACTGTACTGCATGATGTAACCAAGTTTTGAGCAGGCTGCAGATACATTGTCAGCTATACAGTAATAGTTGTAGAATCCTCTTATCTCCAGGTTGAATTTAGCAAGGATTCGGAGGCTTTCCATACCTATCAAGTAGCTTCTTGACTGTGGTAGCCATACCGTTTTACCGTTTTGTTCTGTAAATTTCACAGCACCGTAGCTCATCAGCTTGTCTTTTACCGTTTCCGATGAAAGCAGCAATTGAACTTTGCCTCTGAATGTTCGTGAAAGGATTCCTTTACAGTTTCTTTTCATCACATCCAGTTTTTTTACGGTTATCCGATAGCCAAGGAACTTGGCTTCTTCCCTTGCATGGGTGATTAGCGTCTTTTCTGCTGAAAGTTCGAGTTTGAGTCTATCGCGCATGTAGTTGGTAATATCCTCTTTGATTCTCTCACATTCTTGCTTTGAGCCAATCACACCGATAAGAAAATCGTCAGCATACCTTACATATTTGAGACGGCGATAATTTTCATCCATCTCATCTCTTACGGGCATACTCCGCAACTGTTTCTGAAGTTGCTTGATTTCTGCATCAAGAGCGGCTGCTTCGACAGGGTCTTCAGTAGCCTTTCTTTTCTTTCGCCTGTTTACAGTACGCATGTTCAGATTCATGTATTCGTTTCGTATCTTCCTGCTTTCTCCTTTATCAAAGTGGGCGGCATATTCTTTCATGTACTTGTCGAACCGGTCAAGGTAGATATTAGCCAATATGGGACTGACTATCCCTCCTTGGGGTGTGCCCGAATAAGTGTAGTTGAAATGCCACTCTTCCAGATAGCCAGCCCTTAGGAACTTCCATATCAAGCGTATGAAGCGCTCATCTGCTATTCGCATCCGCAGAATATCTATCAGTGTTGCATGGTGGATATTGTCGAAGAAGCCTTTGATGTCTCCTTCTATAAACCACCGCATACCGGTAAATGTCTTTTTGATGCTTATGAGTGCCGTGTGGCAACTTTTGAATGGTCTGAATCCATGTGAAGTGCTTTCAAAATGACCTTCATACATGGCTTCGAGAATCATTCTCGTTACCTCCTGCACCAGCTTGTCTTCGATAGTAGGGATTCCCAAAGGACGTTTCTTTCCGTTCTTCTTGGGAATGTACACTCTCTTGGCAGGTTTGGGAGAATAGCTCTCATCTTTCAAGCTCTCAATGAGTTCTCCAATGCGGTTGATAGTCATTCCGTCAATGGTAAGACCATCTGTACCGGGAGTCATGTTGCCGGGTTTGGATTTAATCCGTTCGTAGGCAAGCATGAACATTTCCTCGTTAAAGAGAATACGGTAGATACGCTCATACTTATAGTCTGAAACTTTACTGTGTGAGCCTAAAGTGTTCAATATTATCTCGGGATTTCTCATACGTCTCTCACGTTATCCGTTAATATTATTGAAATCAATAACTGTTCCCCTTCGCCATGCAGAAGGCTTTCCCTTCCTCGGACTACTATGGGAACTCCGTTGCCGTACCGAATATTCAGAACCTTTGTTCATAGCCAGTTGGCATTTCGGGTTAGGCAATCTCCGTTTAGTTAGCGTGATAACTGTTGGCACGACTGACTGTCGGATGCGACTTACACCCTTTTCTCCGCTTACTGCGGTTACGTTGCGGCAAGTTCCTGCTGTACCAATAAATGCAGGTTGGCACAGTACCGCAATATGGCGTATGTAACTGCTTTCCGCCATAGTCACTTCAAATACCGTTGGATTATCGTTAAACCAATCAGGCTTCATCCTCATGTCAGTCTTTATCCCTTGCAGCTGCGTCTCGGCTTTGCAGTTCGCCGACTTGCCACTTTTCCAGCCTGCTGTTTTCCCCTTATAGATTTCTCCGCAGGGTATAGCTGATGGGATTAGGATGTTGTAAAACATACAGTTAATCTTTGTTGTCTACTGATTAGTAGAGGTTAATTACTAAAATTGGACCGTCCATTCTACATGGAACACTATCCTAACTTCTTGCCAAAGAAGTATTTATCACGCAACCATTACGGACGCACGCATCTTGAAGTAGACGTTGAACGCCCCTACAAGGACAATTACGGCCGCAATGGCTTTCATCAGATTTGACACCGGAGTCTGGTAGGAACTCACTTCCTGGGTAGCTTTGGTAAAACCGGCAGCACCCTTGCTGGCTGCCATCATTTCACCGGCTGAAACGGTCAGCGCAACCATGGCCAACACACTTTTGCGTGCAATTCCTGAGCTCAATAAATAGTCTTTTGCACATTGGATTCTTCTTTTCAACTGTTTCATTGTAATAATTCAATTAATAAGTTTCATCGCTAAAGGAACGGAGGACAAACGTCCAATTATTGTAAGATGTGATTATCCTGCAAATCTCATATTTTCGCAGCTGTAGATGATGGTCCCCAAGTCACACTCACCGGTTTCTGCCAGTCGGTCGATAACTTTGAATATATCATCCGCCAAAATACCGTCAGTCATGATGGCTTCACGGTATGTAGTACGAGAAGATTGTTCTTCACCTTTTGATTGTTCTTCAGTAGGTGCATCTTCAGTACTTTCTTCCAATTCCTCGTCATCAGAAGTATCGGATTCCGCATCATCCTGTTCTTCATCCGATTCGGCAGTTTCTGTATCTTGATTGTTCTCGGATGCAGGCCTTTCGGATTCACCCTCAGGCTCATCGGGCTCTTCTTTTCCCTCATTGTTGGAATTCTCCTGCTGCATTCCATTGTCAGAAGATTCTTTATTCTCTTCTTCCTTTTTCGGTTCCTCCCGATTTACTTTCT